>CAIWRE010000277.1 GCA_903914985.1 uncultured beta proteobacterium
CGCCGAGGGTTACCAAACGTCCAAAACCTTCCAGGGTGCCGACCTGGTGATCGTCAACACCTGCGGCTTTATTGACGACGCGGTCAAAGAAAGCCTGGACACGATTGGCGAGGCCTTGGCAGAGAACGGCCGTGTGATCGTCACCGGCTGTCTGGGCGCAAAGTCGGATGCGCAGGGCAACAACATGGTGCGCCAAATGCACCCCAAGGTGCTGGCCGTGACCGGCCCGCACGCAACCCAGGAAGTCATGGACGCGGTGCACCTGAACCTGCCCAAGCCGCACGACCCGTTTATCGATTTGGTGCCGCAGTCCTTTGGCATTGCAGGCCTCAAGCTCACACCACGCCACTACGCCTACCTCAAGATCAGCGAAGGCTGTAACCACCGTTGCACCTTTTGCATCATCCCGTCCATGCGCGGCGACCTGGTGTCGCGCCCGATTGGCGATGTGCTGAACGAAGCGCGTGCATTATTTGAAGGCGGCGTGAAAGAGCTGCTGGTCATCAGCCAGGACACTTCGGCCTATGGCGTGGATGTGAAGTACCGCACCGGCTTTTGGGACGGCAAACCGGTCAAAACCCGCATGGTGGATTTGGTCGCCGCTTTGGGTGAAATTGCTGCGCCTTATGGCGCTTGGGTACGGCTCCACTATGTCTACCCCTACCCCAGCGTGGATGAGATTGTGCCGCTCATGGCGGCAGGCAAGGTCTTGCCTTATCTCGACATTCCGCTGCAACACAGCCACCCCGACGTGCTCAAGCGCATGAAGCGCCCGGCCAGCGGTGAAAAAAACCTGGAGCGTATTGCCGCCTGGCGCGCTGCCTGCCCTGAGCTGGTGGTGCGCAGCACTTTTATTGCCGGCTTTCCAGGCGAAACAGAGGCCGAGTTTGAGCACCTGCTGGAATTTGTGCGCGAAGCCCAAATCGACCGCGCAGGCTGCTTTGCCTATAGCGCGGTGGACGGTGCGACCGCCAACGACCTGCCCGGCATGCTGCCCATCGAGCTGCGCGAAGAGCGCCGTTCCCGCTTTATGGCGGTGGCCGAAGAAGTCTCAGCTGAGCGCTTGCGTCGCCGCGTGGGTGCCACCATGCAAGTGCTGGTGGACTCAGCCCCTTCGCTGGGCAAAAAGGGCGCTCTGGGCCGCAGCTATGCCGACGCGCCCGAAATCGACGGTGTCGTGCGTTTGCTGCCGCCGGAAAAAATCAGCAAAACCCTCAAGGTCGGTGAGTTCACCCGCGCCCGCATCGTCGGCACTGAGGGGCATGATCTGGTGGGCGTTCCGATCTAGGCCGCAGCACACTGCCATTTGCTTGGCCGATTGACGGGGATCAAGCAAGCCTCAGATTCCTGTCGGCAATGCGAACCAGTCGCATTGCGCGCGGTACCGCTGCCATAAGCTTCCAATCCGTAGGGCCCTTCGGGCCGTCTCTATGGAACAAGATGGAACACTGTGTTGTGGATCAAAGCGGGAGGGTGGCCCAGCTACTCACCTTGTGTAAATCGTCTGGCGTGCGTCCCTGGACCTTGCGGGGCAAGACCCTGTTGCCGGTGGTGCAAGGTGGCATGGGCGTTGGCGTATCAGCGGGCGGCTTGGCGGGCAGCGTGGCGCGTCAAGGGGGATTGGGAACTATTTCGTCGGTGGACTTGCGCCGATTGCACCCCGACTTGATGGCACAGACCGGGCATTTGGACAAAGAACCGAATGCGCGCGACATCATCGAATCCGCCAATCTCGTTGCGCTGGACCGCGAAATCCGCCGTGCACGCACCCTGTCGCAAGGCCAAGGGCTGATTGCCGTCAACGTCATGAAGGCACTGAGCCAGTACACCGGCTA
>CAIWRE010000278.1 GCA_903914985.1 uncultured beta proteobacterium
AGTGCCATGGCCGCGCTTCTGCTGGAGCTCGATCCGCAGGCCAGTCCCGCGTTGTTGGTGAGTGCGGCATTGCTGGTCCATATGGAAGGCCGGGGCCACACCTGCCTGCCGCTGGCGTCTGTCATGACCAACCCCCAGGCGGTGCTGGACTGGCCGCCAGAGGCGCAGCTGCCTGTGCAGCAGCTCTGGCATACCTTGCCTGCGAGCTTGGAGCAATGGCTGCACGCACTGCGGTCCAGCACCTTGGTGCGTGGTTTGGCTATGCAGCAGGAAGCCCCGCAACCTGACCAAGGCCAACCACTGGTGCTGGCAGGCACGGTGGATGCGCCGCTGCTGTACCTGCGCCGCTACTGGCTCCAGGAGCAACAGGTCGCGCAGGCCCTGGTGCAGCGCACGGCGGTGCACACGGTGGTGGACGAGGCTGCTGCCCGGCACTGGCTGGACCGGCTCTTTGACCCTGTGCCGGGCACGCCGTCCCCGACGCCTGAGCACGACATGGACTGGCAAAAAATGGCCTGTGCCGTGGCCTTGCGCGCCAAGCTCACCGTCATTACCGGAGGCCCCGGCACCGGCAAAACCTATACCGCCGCCCGCTTGCTGGCGCTGCTTTATGTCATGGCGCCACAGCCTCAGCATTTGCGCGTGGCACTGGCCGCGCCCACCGGCAAGGCGGCTGCGCGGCTGCGCCAGTCGATTGATGGCGCTTTGCAAGAGCTCAACGCGCGCGCGGGTGTGGACCTGGCCGCTTTTTCCCAACGCATCGGTGCGGCGCGCACTTTGCATTCGCTCTTGGGAGCGCGCACGCACACGCGGCAGTTCCGTTTTCACGCGGGCAACCCACTGGATGTCGATGTGGTGATCGTGGACGAAGCCTCCATGGTGCACCTGGAAATGATGGCCGCGCTGCTGGCCGCCTTGCCCAGCGGCGCTACGCTGATTTTGTTGGGCGACAAAGACCAACTCGCGTCCGTCGAGGCGGGTGCGGTGCTGGGCGACCTGTGCCGCGGCGTGGGCCAGGCGCAATACGATGCCAATACCGCGCGCTATGCGCAAGCCCTGACCGGCTGCACGCTGCACCCGCAATGGCTTGCACCGCAAAACGCTCCCGCCGACCTGTTGAGCGCGCTGGCCCAGCAAACCGTGATGCTGCGCCACAGCCGTCGGTTTGGCGGGCAGATTGGCCAGTTGGCCTTGGCCGTTAACGCGGGTGATGCTGCGCTGGCAACCCGGATCCTGGCCCAAGGCCCGTCAGGTGCCGTGATGGCCAGCGCGGCCCACCAGGTGCAAGCCGTGGTGCAACTGGCCGTGCAGGGACGCGCAGGCGCACCAGCCTGCTACGCCGACTACTTGCGCTTGGTGCAGGCCGGACCAGCAAGCAGCGGCGACGCACAAGCGGCACACACCACCTGGGTGAGCGCGGTGCTAAAGGCTTTTGACCGCTTCAGGCTGGTGTGTGCGGTGCACGATGGCGAATGGGGCACGCGCAATCTGAACCTTGCCGTGCAGCAGGCGCTGGCGGAGGCCGGATGGATCAAGCCACGCGGCGAATGGTTTGTCGGGCGCCCGGCCATGGTCACGCGCAACGATGCCGAGCTGGGCGTGTTCAATGGCGACGTGGGCATCACCCTGCCCGCGCTCGACCCAGCGGTTGCGCTGCGCGTGTACTTTTTGGATGGGGACAGCTTGCGCTCCGTGGCCAGCAGCCGCTTGCCCCAAGTGGAAACGGCATTTGCCATGACGGTGCACAAATGCCAGGGTTCGGAGTTCTTGCACACCGCGCTGGTGCTGCCGGGCGCGGATGCGCGGGTGCTCAGGCGCGAGCTGGTCTACACCGGCATTACCCGCGCGCGGGAGAGCTTTACTTTGCTGCAAGCGCAGCCCGGCGCCTTGCAGGCTGCGATCGGTCGCCCGACCCAGCGCGCCAGCGGCTTGGCGCTTTAGCCGCGTCCTGATGGCTGCATGCTCCGCGTTACGGGATCTCAGTAACGCCCACGACAAAGTAGTCGGTGTCGCCGAAGCAGGAGCTCGGTAGGCCTTTGTGCTGTTCGTATTGAAGCGACACGCGCTTGCCCGCCGCAGCATTGACCTGGGCTGCAACCGCGTCGTCACGCACGGTGAAGTAGAACTTTTCAGGCGCAGCACCGGGCAATGCGACCAGGGACAATTCGCCTTCCCAGGTCTTGCAAATCCAGCCTTTGTGGGAGACTTTTTGCAAAAACCCTGCGCGCTCACCCTGTGAATAGCTCCAGTTCAGCGCCAGGTACACATAGAGCGCCAGGGCGGCGCAGGCGCCCAAGGCTACTAAGATGAGACCGGTAAGAAATTTTTGGGGGCTGGGCATGGTTCATTCTAAGGTTCGCTGATGACAATGGATTTTTACGCGGCAGTGGGCCTGGCCTTGTTGCTGGGCTCGCTCATCGGGGTGGAGCGGCAATGGCACCGGCGTCTGGTCGATCTCAAGACCAACGCTTTGGTGAGCCTGGGTGCTTGCCTGTTCATGCTGGTGACCAAAACCGCCGACGGTTACACCGAGCCGGTGCGCATGGCGGCGCAAATTGTGGTGGGTGTAGGGTTTATTGGTGGCGGCTTGCTCTACCGGGACGGTGCGCAAACCAAGGGAATCAACACTGCCGCCACGCTGTGGTGCTGTGCTGCCGTGGGGGCCATGTGCGGCATTGGCCGGTGGTCCGAGGCCGCCGGGGCTTCGCTGGTGGTGGTGCTGGCCAACACGGTGTTGCGCCAAGTGGCCCAGCTGCTCAACCTCAAGATGGGCGTTAACGACCATTTGAGTGCACTGGTCAATTTCGACCTGACCTGCTTGCCGCAGGACGCCGCCGCTGTGCGCAAAGACGTGGAGCGTTTGTTCCGCGAGGCCGAAATTGACATTCGGGCGGTAGGGCAAACGGCGAGCTCCCACGAAGTAACTATCCATGTCCGCGTTTCCCTGGAAAACGGTGACCTGGCCAAACACACCGACGCCTTGCTGGACCAG
>CAIWRE010000279.1 GCA_903914985.1 uncultured beta proteobacterium
ATGCAGTTGGCAGCAGACACCAATATGCAGATCGTGCAGCCCACCACAGCTAGCCAGATCTTCCACGTGTTGCGCCGCCAAATGGTGCGCGACCTGCGCAAGCCGCTCATCATCTTCACACCGAAGTCGCTGCTGCGCAACAAAGACGCCACCTCGCCGGTGTCTGAGTTCACCAAGGGCAGCTTCCAAACGGTGATTCCCGAGAACAAGGCGCTCAAGACCGACAAGGTCAAGCGCGTGCTGGTGTGCTCGGGCAAGGTCTATTACGACCTGGTCAAGCGCCGCGAAGAGACGGGCGCTGATGACGTCGCCATCGTGCGTGTGGAGCAGCTCTATCCCTTCCCGCACAAGGCGTTTGCCTCGGAGCTCAAGAAGTACCCCAACGCCACGGAGCTGGTGTGGACGCAGGACGAACCGCAAAACCAGGGTGCCTGGTTCTTTGTGCAGCACTACATCCACGAAAACATGCTCTCAGGCCAAAAGTTGGGCTACTCCGGTCGTGCCGCTTCGGCGTCACCGGCAGTGGGTTACTCCCACTTGCACCAGGAGCAGCAAAAAGCCCTGGTAGACGGCGCATTCGGCAAGCTCAAAGGCTTTGTCCTGACCAAGTAAGCGGCGCTACTGCCCATCTCCAAAACACTGAATACTTAGCGAAAGAACTGATATGGCCATCGTAGAAGTCAAAGTACCGCAGCTCTCTGAATCCGTGGCAGAAGCCACCATGCTGCAATGGAAAAAGAAAGTCGGCGACAGCGTCACCGCGGACGAAATCCTGATCGACGTCGAAACCGACAAAGTGGTGCTGGAAGTGCCAGCACCTTCGAGCGGCGTCATCGTTGAAATCCTGGTTGCTGACGGCGGCACCGTTGTCGCAGAGCAGTTGATCGCCCGCATCGACACCGAAGCGAGCGCCGGGGCTAGCGCCTCTGCTCCCGCAGCCGCGGCGGCGGCTCCTGCAGCGGTGGCAGCGCCCGCTGCGGCTGCAGCCCCCGCATCCACCAGCATGGCCGGTGTGGCGATGCCAGCCGCAGCCAAACTGATGGCAGACAACAGCCTGGCCGCCGGTTCGGTCGCTGGCACCGGCAAAGACGGCCGCGTGACCAAGGGTGACGTGTTGGCCGCTGTGGCAGCGCCCAAAGTGGCCGTGAGCAGCCCCATCCCCACCGGCGCACCGGTAAGCGCCTTGCCCCAAGTGGCCGCCCCCGCACCTGCCTTGGGCGACCGCCCCGAGCAGCGCGTGCCCATGAGCCGTCTGCGGGCCCGCGTGGCAGAGCGTTTGTTGCAATCACAGTCCACCAACGCCATCCTGACCACCTTCAACGAAATCAACATGGCCCCGGTCATGGAGATGCGCAAGAAGTTCCAGGACAAGTTCGAAAAAGAGCACGGCATCAAGCTGGGCTTTATGAGCTTCTTCGTCAAAGCCGCAGTGCATGCCTTGAAGAAATTCCCGGTGCTCAACGCCTCGGTGGACGGCAACGACATCGTGTACCACGGCTACTTTGACATCGGTATCGCCGTGGGTTCACCGCGCGGGCTGGTCGTTCCGATATTGCGCAATGCCGACCAGATGAGTTTTGCGGACATAGAAAAAAAGATCGCCGAATACGGTGCCAAGGCCAGGGACGG
>CAIWRE010000280.1 GCA_903914985.1 uncultured beta proteobacterium
CCGCGCATGCCCACCATCGTCGGGTTACGCCGGCGTGGCTACACACCCGAGGCCATGCAACTCTTTGCCGACCGCATTGGCGTGACCAAGAGCGACAGCTGGATCGACTATTCCACGCTGGAAGGCTGCCTGCGCGAAACCTTGGACGGTTCTGCCGCGCGCGCCATGGCAGTGCTGGACCCGGTCAAGCTGGTGCTGACCAATTGGGACGAGGTCATGGGCGCGGGCACGCTGGATGCCTGCACCGCACCCGTGCACCCGCACTTGCCTGAACTGGGCAACCGCCAATTTGCGATCGGCCGCGAAGTGTGGATTGAGCGCAGTGACTATGAAGAAACACCCCCTGCCGGCTTTTTCCGCCTGTTCCCCGGCAACAAAGTTCGCCTCAAATACGGCCACATCATTGAATGCACCGGCGCCCTGAAAGATGCCAACGGCCAGGTGACCGAGGTGCACGCCACCCTGATCCCCGACACCAAGAGCGGCACACCGGGGTCGTCGAGCGTCAAGGTCAAAGGCGTGATCACCTGGGTGGGCGCCAGTGACGGCGTGTCCGCCGAGGTGCGCATGTACGACCGCTTGTTTATTGATGAGCAGCCCGACGCAAACGGCAAAGACTTCTTGCAATCGCTCAACCCGGACAGCTTGAAGGTCATCACGGCCTATGTGGAGCCATCACTGGCCCAAGCCCATCCAGACCAGAAGTTTCAGTTTGAGCGATTTGGGTACTTTGTGGCGGACCGCCTGGATCATGTGGCGGGAGCTAAGCCGGTGTTTAATCGGGTAACGGGGTTGAAGGATTCTTGGGGAAAGTAACAGTCACGCCATTCATCCCACATCTGAAAAAGCCAGGTAACGCCAGACGCCAAAAGCCATGCAACAAATCGAATCCTTACGCCTGAAAAACTTCCGTGCTTTTGAAAATGTGCACCTGAAAAACATTCCTCGGTTTTGTGTGCTGGTGGGGGCGAACGGCACAGGAAAAAGCACCTTGTTTTCAGTGTTCGCCTTTTTACGCGATGCCATGACCACCAATGTCACGGCAGCACTGGGGCGCTTGGGCGGCAGTCGAGGTCTGGCAGAGGTGCGCAGCCGAGGCAGCAGCGGCCCTATAGAAATCGAGATCAAACTGCGAGCCACACTCGCCGATGGACGCTCACGTCTCATCACTTACGAGCTGCAGGTAGACGAACTCGAAGGCCGACCAGCTGTCACACGAGAGGTTCTTCAATACCGTCATGGCAGCCGGGGGCAACCCTGGAAGTTTCTGGATTTTTCAATGGGCAGGGGCGAAGCAGTCACCAATGAACTAGATACCGTAGAGGATGAGCGGCAATTGCAGCGTGAGAGCCAAACACTCAAAAGCCCTGACATTCTGGCCATCAAGGGCTTGGCCCAGTTTGAGCGTTTTCCGGCTGTTGTAGCTTTAGGAAATCTGATCGAAAACTGGCACCTGTCTGACTTTCACATCAACCGTGCAAGACCTGAAGCTGAATCGGGCTATGCCGAACATCTGTCGCGTGAAGGTGAAAACTTGTCGCTGGTGGTGGAGTTTCTGTACAAAAACCACCGCCTTGTTTTTGACAGAATTCTGGAACGTCTGAAACAGACAGTACCCGGTGTGTCCAAGGTGGAGGCCAAAACCACCGAGGAGGGCCGCGTCTTACTGAAGTTTTCAGATGGCAGTTTTGAAGACCCGTTTTTGGCGAAATTTGTCTCGGACGGCACCATCAAAATGTTGGCTTATTTGGTCTTGCTGTATGACCCTGCGCCTCATCCCCTACTGTGCGTCGAAGAACCCGAAAACCAGCTTTATCCATCCTTGCAATGGGATCTGGCCGAAGAGTTCAGGACTTATGCCCTGCGAGGCGGTCAAGTCTTTGTGACAACACATTCGCCCGACTTTCTAAACGCTGCTGAGCTGGGTGAAGTGTTCTGGCTGGTTAAAGAAAACGGCTACACCCAAGTACACCGAGCTGCAGACGATGAGCAAATCAAGGCCTACATGGAGGCTGGCGACCAAATGGGTTACTTGTGGAAACAGGGCCTCTTTCCAGGAGCCAACCCTTGAGTCGAAATTGGGTATTTTTTCTGGAAGAACCCTCCGCCGAGGATTTCTTGCGTGGCTTTCTTACCAGTCGCACGCCTGCCGATGTCACGCTGTACTTTCAGGTTTTTGAAGGCAAACAAGATCTGGAAAAACAACTGGCGCGGCGCATCCGTTATTGGCGTCTCCCAAATTCACAATTTCTGGTCATGCGTGACCAAGACAGTGGTGACTGCATTCAAATCAAACAGCGGCTTCGTGCCTTGTGTGATGAAGCCAGCAGACCCGAAGCCGTCATCCGCATTGCTTGCCGTGAGCTTGAAACATTTTTTGTCGGTGATTGGGAAGCCGTCGCAGCAGCCTTTAACAAACCTGCTTTGAGAGCACATGCACGCTCCGCCAAGTTCAGAGCACCTGATCAATTGGGCAGCCCTTCCGAGGAGCTCAAGCGCGTTCTCCCTTTTTATGGCAAGCGCGATGGTGCACGGCGCATATCACGCGTCATGGTGCCCGAACGAAACCGATCGAACAGTTTCCAATTTTTGTTCCAAGCGCTGTGCAACTTTTGAGGATCGACCTCAGGTCATGGTCCTGTTCTCGCGTAATGTGTACCGCGACAGCCCCCGCGCCTTTGCGCAAGACCCGCTAGCCTTGGCGCTGGCGCAAGAGCTGGTGGCCAGTGGGCAAGACCGCTGCCTGCCCTTGGCGCAGCGCAGCTTTGCCTACATGCCCTACATGCACAGCGAGTCCGCCCTGGTGCACACCCAAGCCGCCCTCCTGTTTGCGCAGCCGGGCCTGGAGGACAACCTGCGCTTCGAGCAGCGCCACCAAGCCATCATCGAGCGCTTTGGCCGCTACCCCCACCGCAACGCCATCCTCGGCCGTGAGTCCACGCCCGAGGAGCTGGCGTTTTTGCGTGAGCCGGGGTCGGGGTTTTGAGCGAGCTACCTTGAATGGGCAGCACTGGTCAATCGCTTTAAACTTCGTGCCATGCGACGGTCTCAGGCAATCAGCCAACACCGCGACGCAGCTTGCCAAGCCGCCGCCTGCTATCGCGCAGTCAACTTACGCGTGTTCGGCTCGGCTCATTTCTCGAGGTGTTTTGTCGATGGCCGTGCGCTCTGCTGGCGCAATGGCCTAGAACTTTCAGCAGCTCGACTGTATGAGCTTTCTCATGCGGTCAAAGCAGGCTTATGAACACAAGCGCCCCGCCCAAAAAGCCGACCGTGGTGGTCATTGCCGGCCCAAATGGCGCAGGCAAGTCGACCGCTGCACCGTTTTTGCTCAAGGGCGCTTTGGGCGTGCTTGAATTTGTGAACGCCGACCAGATCGCTGTGGGGCTCTCAGCCTATGCGGCTGAGACAGTGTCGTTCGAGGCAGGGCGCATCATGCTGCGGCGCCTGCACGAGTTGGCGCGGTTGGGCAGTAGTTTCGCGTTCGAGAGCACGCTGTCGAGCCGCAGCTTCGCCAAGTTCCTGCGTGACTGCAGGGCCACTGGCTATCAGGTGGTCTTGTTTTACGTCACGCTGCCCACTTCCGATCTGGCGGTTCAACGGGTAGCACTCCGGGTGAAGCAAGGCGGGCACAACATTCCGACAGACGATGTTCACCGCCGCTTCCAACGCAGCTTGTGTAACCTGTTCGAGTTGTATTTGCCGCTTTCTGATCGCTGGTCGGTGCTGGATAATGCGGGCGGGCGCATCGAAACCATCGCCAACGGCAATCCCCGCCGTACATCTGTGAAAGATCCCGAAAAATGGCTTCAGCTTCAGTCCATCGCGTGTTAAAGACCACCCGGCCGACCCAGGCCATGAGCGAACAAGACCGCATTGACCTTGCGCTCAAGCAGGCCGCCGCGCACGCCCGCAAACAATTGGCAACGCAAGGCCTGAAGTTACCCACTCAGAGCTGGAAAACCGGAAAGATCAGCAACCCGGTGGTTTAACGCCGCCAGCACCGACCGCAATTTGGGCCACGGGTCAACTCCCGCGGAGCGCATGGCTTCGGTCGATCAAGATGACATTTCGGTGGTGGCAGTGGCGCATTTGTACCGCCGCCTTGCCTATTGGCAAGGCCGGGTGAACTGAGTCATGCAAGCCCGTTTTCAACCTGGCGGTGGGCTTGAAGGACGGATTTGGGAAGTAAGCAGGATTTTTCTCAAGCCGCGATAATTCCCGTTGCGCCGACCAAGGGCTTGTGCCCATGCGCTGTCACTATTCGAAATAACCCTCCAACGAAAGTTTCCCATGTCTGATTTGCAATCCAAACTCCAATGGCGCTACGCCACCAAAAAAATGGACCCGTCCAAGGCGGTGCCCCAAGACAAGGTGGATCGCATTTTGGAAGCCATCCGACTGGCACCCAGCTCCAGCGGCCTGCAGCCCTTCCAAGTGATTGTGGTGACCAATGCCGCCGTGCGTGAGCAAATCAAGGCCATCGCCTGGGGCCAGAGCCAGATTACCGACGGTTCGCACCTGCTGGTGTTCGCGGCATGGGACAACTACACCGCCGACCGCATCAACCAGATTTTTGACTACACCAACGCCCAGCGTGGTGGCAGCACCGCAAGCGGCGATGCCTACCGCAAAAACCTGCTGGCCACTTACACCGTGCGTGACCCACAAGTTAACTTCGAACACGCAGCGCGCCAGTCCTATATCGGTCTGGGCATGGGGCTGATCGCTGCCGCCGAAGAAGGTGTGGACTGCACGCCCATGGAAGGCTTTGACCCCGTCGCATTGGATGGCATTCTGGGCCTCAAGGCCCACGGTCTGCGCAGCGTGGCGATCATGCCATTGGGCTATCGCGAAGCCGACAAGGACTGGCTGGTCAATCTGCCCAAGGTTCGCCGCCCCATCTCCGAATTTGTGACCGAAGTCAAATAAAGCTCCATGACAGCCAGCGCGACTGGCTTGTCACCCAAGCGGCAGTGCAAAGCGGTCGCTTGGGCCGGGCAAATTACACTGGTGCACACCAACACCAGGAGTATTTGCACCATGATCACACTTTGCGGCTTCCCCATCTCGAACTACTACAACATCGTCAAGCATGCCTTGC
>CAIWRE010000281.1 GCA_903914985.1 uncultured beta proteobacterium
ATCCGTACAACAACGTCGTGCGCACGACGATCGAGGCGATGGCGGCCGTGTTCGGCGGCACGCAAAGCCTGCACACCAACAGCTTTGACGAAGCCATTGCGCTGCCCACCGAGTTTTCCAGCCGCATTGCGCGCAACACCCAGCTCATCATCCAGGAAGAGACCCACATCACCAACGTGATCGACCCCTGGGCGGGCAGCTACATGATGGAAAAGCTCACCCAGGACATGGCGGACGCCGCCTGGAAAATCATCGAAGAAGTAGAAGCCATGGGCGGCATGGTCAAGGCCGTGGACAGTGGTTGGGCCAAGCTCAAGATTGAAGCCGCTGCTGCGGAAAAGCAGGCGCGCATTGACAGCGGCAAAGACGTGATCGTCGGCGTCAACAAATACAAGCTGGCGTCCGAGGACACCATTGAAGCGCGTGACATCGACAACGTCGCGGTGCGTGAAGGCCAGATCGCGCGACTCAAAACCATAAAGGCGACCCGCGACGCGGCCGCTGTCAAAGCCGCATTGGAAGCGCTCACCTTTGCTGCCGGCCACGGCGGCAACCTGCTGGAGCTCAGCATCAACGCCATGCGCCTGCGGGCTACCGTGGGGGAAGTGAGCGACGCGCTCGAAGAAGTGTTTGGCCGCCACCGCGCAGATACCAACAAAGTTTCCGGCGTTTATGCCGCCGCCTATGACACCGACACCAGCGATGCAGACACCATGGAATACTGGAACGCCCTGAAAGCCGATATCGCCGCCTTTGCCGACGAACAGGGCCGCCGCCCCCGGGTCATGATTTCCAAACTCGGCCAGGACGGCCATGACCGGGGCGCCAAAGTGGTGGCCACGGCCTTCGCCGATCTCGGGTTTGACGTGGACATGGGCCCGCTGTTCCAAACCCCTGAGGAGTGCGCCCGCCAGGCAATCGAAAACGATGTGCACGCCGTGGGCGTGTCCACGCTGGCGGCAGGCCACAAGACCCTGGTGCCCGCCATCATTGCCGAGCTGAAGAAGCAGGGTGCAGACGACATCATCGTGTTTGTAGGTGGCGTCATTCCGCGCCAGGACTACGACTTTTTGTACGCCGCAGGCGTCAAAGGCATCTACGGCCCCGGCACACCGATCCCGGTCAGTGCCAAGGATGTTCTGGCGCAAATCACCAAAGCGCTGGCCAGCTAAACCCCGTTCGTTATACTGTAATACCGTATTTCAATCGGAGTAAGCCATGGCCGTTTCTGTTCGCATGGACCCCTTGCTGGAAAAGCAGCTTGAGCAAGCTGCCAAGCGCCAGGGCGTGACCAAATCGCAGTTCATCATCGACGCGGTAGAGCGCGCGCTGGGGCGCAAGAACCCGTATGAACTGATGCTGGCTTTAAAGGCCGAGGAAGAACAAAAGGCCTACGGCCCGCTGGCCAACCCGGCCGATGCGTCGGCAGCCTTGGCCTTTGAGGGCTACGAGCAGCCTTACGACACCGAACGTTCGCATGCGCAATTGCTGGCCAAGTTGCAGGAAAAACATGGCCTTCGCAGCGATCGTTGATGCCAGCGCCATGGTGGCCCTCTTTGGCCGGGACCAAGCGGCGAGTGCGCGCTACAGCCAGTTGTTCGCGCAGGCCGCGCAAGAGCAATGGTCGCTGACCTCCACCTGGCCTTGTGTGACCGAAGCCAGCCATTTGCTCGGTTTGCCGCAGCGCTACGCGTTTTTGCGCTGGCTTGCGGCGGATGCAATTTCCATCTTTCCGTTTGACCAGGACAACCTGGAAGGCATGGCCGAGCTCATGCGCCGTTACACCGAGTCGCCGCGCACCGAGATGGACCTGGCCGATGCGTCCTTGGTGTTTCTGGCGTCTGACACCGGGGTGACTCGCATCATGACTCTCGATGTGCGCGATTTTTCCCGGTACCGCCTGGCCGACGGCCGGGCGTTTGAAATCCTGTAATGGCAGCGGACAACACCTCATTGCTGGCGGACTTGCGCGCTATGGAGCCCATGGCGCAGCGCCGCGCCATGGCCAAGGTCATCACCCTGCTCGAATCTACCCGCGCCGACCACCGCGCGCAAGCGGATGCGCTGCTTACCACTTTGTTGCCATTCACCGGCGCCTCGTTCCGCTTGGGCATCAGCGGTGTGCCGGGTGTGGGCAAGTCCACGTTCATAGAAGCGCTGGGCCTGCACTTGATTGAGAAAGGGCACCGTGTGGCCGTGCTCGCGATTGACCCATCGTCCTCGGTGTCGGGCGGCTCCATCCTGGGTGACAAGACGCGGATGGAAAAGCTCTCGGTCCATGCCAGTGCCTACATCCGTCCCAGCCCGGCGAGCGGCACCTTGGGCGGCGTGGCCGACAAGACGCGCGAATCCATGCTGGTCTGCGAGGCCGCAGGCTATGACGTGGTCATTGTCGAGACCGTGGGTGTGGGC
>CAIWRE010000282.1 GCA_903914985.1 uncultured beta proteobacterium
CCCTACTACACGGTGCACGACATTTTTGCCGTGAGCATGTTCTTGATGGTGTTCACCGCCATCATCTTCTTCGCTCCTGAGGCAGGCGGCTACTTCCTGGAGTACAACAACTTCATCCCCGCCGATCCGTTGAAGACACCCCTGCACATTGCGCCGGTGTGGTACTTCACGCCCTTCTATTCCATGCTGCGTGCCATCACCAGCGAAATGGTGCTGGTACTGATTGCCTGCGTGGTGGGTGCTGCGGCCGTGAGCGTTTGGAAGATCAAGATGCCTGCGGTGTTCAAGATCGTGATCGTGGGTGCTGCTGCTGTTGTAAGCGCCATGATGTTGTCGATCGACGCCAAATTCTGGGGCGTGGTGATCATGGGCGGTGCAGTTGTGATTTTGTTCTTCCTGCCCTGGCTGGACAACTGCGCGGTCAAGTCGATCCGCTACCGTCCAAGCTGGCACAAATACCTGTACGCCATTTTCGTCGTCAACTTCGTGGTACTGGCCTATCTGGGTGTGCAGCCGCCGTCCGCCATTGGTGAGCGCGTCTCCCAAGTCGGCACCTTGTTTTACTTCGGATTCTTCTTGCTGATGCCGTGGTGGAGTGAGATGGGTGAAACCAAGACGGTGCCTGATCGCGTCACCTTCGTTGCCCACTGAGCTGGAGTTTGAAAAAATGAAAAAAATCGTACTCAGCTTGATTGCTGCCCTGGGCCTGATGGTGGGGGCACATGCCAACACCGGCGGAATTGCCTGGGACAAGGCGCCCAACAACAACAATGACATGGCGGCCCTGCAAAACGGCGCAAAGACCTTCGTCAACTACTGCCTGAACTGCCATGCAGCGTCTTACATGCGCTTCAACCGCTTGAAGGACATTGGTCTGACCGACCAGCAGATCAAAGACAACCTGTTGTTCACCACAGAAAAAGTGGGCGAAACCATGAAAGTCGCCATGGATCCGCGCCAGGCCAAGGAATGGTTCGGCGGCAATCCGCCTGACCTGACGGTGATCGCGCGTTCGCGCTCCGGCTCTCAAGGTACCGGTGCAGACTATCTGTACACCTATCTGCGCACCTTCTACGTCGATGAGAACAAAGCCACCGGTTGGAACAACCTGGCGTTCCCGAACGTCGGCATGCCGCATGTGTTGTGGGAACTCCAGGGCAAGCGTGCTCCCATTTATGCCACTGAAGAAGTGCACGGGCATGAAACCGAAGTGTTCAAAGGATGGCAGCAACTCACCCCAGGTAAATTGACACCGTTGCAATACGACCAAACCATGGGTGATCTGGTTGGCTACCTGCAATGGATGTCGGAGCCCGCACAAGGCAAGCGGGTGCGCGTCGGCGTCTGGGTTTTGCTGTTTTTGCTGGTCATGACAATCTTCACTTGGCGCCTGAACGCGTCTTACTGGAAAGACATCAAGTAAGCCGGCCACCAAGCCTTGGCGACGGGTGCTTTTGACCTTGTTACCAGTTACAGAGTGGGCCCGCCGTGCGCAGCCCACTCTTTTATTTTTTAGGAGTCCCCCGCCATGATGGTGCTGTATTCAGGAACAACCTGCCCCTTTTCCCACCGCTGCCGCTTTGTGCTGTTTGAAAAAGGCATGGACTTCGAAATCCGTGACGTAGACCTCTACAACAAGCCCGAAGACATCAACGTCATGAACCCCTATGGCCAGGTGCCGATTCTGGTGGAGCGTGATCTGATCTTGTACGAGTCCAACATCATCAATGAGTACATCGATGAGCGCTTTCCTCACCCCCAATTGATGCCTGGCGACCCGGTGGACCGCGCCCGCGTGCGCTTGTTCCTGCTCAATTTTGAGAAAGAACTCTTCGTACACGTCAGCACCTTGGAAGCCCGTGGTGCCAAAGGCAATGAAAAAGCGCTGGAAAAAGCCCGTGCTCACATCCGCGACCGCTTGACCCAACTTGCTCCCGTCTTTTTGAAAAACAAGTTCATGATGGGTGAGAACTTCTCGATGCTCGATGTGGCCATCGCCCCATTGCTGTGGCGCCTGGAGTACTACGGTATTGACCTGAGCAAGAACGCGGCACCGCTGCTCAAGTACGCAGAACGTATCTTCTCCCGCCCTGCATACATTGAGGCGCTGACGCCGTCTGAAAAGGTCATGCGCAAATAACGAGGTTTCCCCGAGGAAATTCTGAGGATGCAAGCGCCCGAGACCACCTCCACACGCCCCTACATGGTGCGGGCGATGTATGACTGGTGTGTGGATAACAACTGCACACCCTTGATCGTAGTCGCGGTTGATGCATCGGTTCGGGTGCCTGCAGAGTTTGTGCAAAACGGCGAAATCGTCTTGAATGTGAGTTTGGGTGCGACCAGCAACCTGAGCCTAGGCAACGATTTCATTGAATTCAAGGCCCGGTTTGGTGGCGTGGCGCGTGACATTTGCGTGCCCTTGGGTCGCGTGTCGGCGATTTACGCGCGTGAAAACGGGCAAGGCATGACGTTTCCGATGGAAGGGCCGCGTGCCGATGCGCCGCCTACCGATCCCAAACCCCCCGGCAGCCCCCGTCCATCGCTGACACGCATCAAGTAAGCGACGTTGCCATGACCGCCCCTGCGGTAGAATGCAAGACGTGCCGATTTAGCTCAGTTGGTAGAGCAACCGCCTTGTAAGCGGTAGGTCATCAGTTCGAATCCGATAATCGGCACCATTCATTATTATTAAAGCCTCTAAGTAGCAATACTCAGAGGCTTTTCTGATTGGTAAATCAAGAGGCGTATAGTCATTTCGATCTTTTCAATCGAATTTGAGTTCATCTATGCTGAATAGAACCAAACACATCCCGCTTGCACTGCTCAGCGCATTCCTGGTCTCATGCGGCGGCGGTGGCGATGCACCCAGCGAGGGTTTCACCGTTGACAGCGGAGTGGCACAAAAAGGTCCGTTGGCAGTCGGTTCGGATATTTTCATTAACGAACTCAGCACCGGCACCTACCAGCCCAACGGCAAGGAATACACCTTTCGCACCAACAATAACCTGGGCAACTTCACACCCGCAGGTATTTCCTTTGGATCAAGCTATCTCTCAACCCTGGCACAAGGCTACTACTTCAACGAAATTAGTGGCTTGCCGTCCACCGATATCGTCAACCTCAGCGGACTGAGCCAAATCGGCACAGGGCAGGACACGGTCGTCAATGTCAACACCCTGTCGTCCATGGCGTTTAACCGTACCTTGACCCTCGCAACAGCGAAGCCAACCGTCACATTTGCCGTGGCAAGAGCGCAAGCGCAAAAAGAGCTTCTGAAGTCTTTTTACATTTACAACGGCACACAAATTCTGACCGGCACCAAAGTCAATAACATCCAGCAACCCGCCAACCTGACGGCTTTGGACCTGAGCCAAAACCGGGCGGCAGACCAACTGCTCGCGGCTATCTCGGGTGTGGTGATGACAGCAGGGGGCACCGGTGGCGGTGTGAACGCACTGCTGAGCATGGTTTCGCTGGACTTGGGCGATGAGGGTTTGCTCAACAACTCCCCCAACTTTGCCCAATCGGTCAACAGCCGCCTCTGCGCGGCGGCAGCAAGCACCGACTTTGCGGCGGTGGCGGCCAACTTGAACCGTGTCTACGGCACCAGCTATCAGGCGACTGACCTGAGCCAATGGATGGACACCAGTGGATGCGTGGATCAGGTCATCAACAAGTACAAGTTCAACGCCAGCAACCTGACTGTTGGCACCCTGAGCAAATCACCCGCGTATGTGGCCGGTCCCGATGACGTGGGGCAGTGTTTCTCGGTAGGTGGGATAACAACGGGTGCAAGCGCTGGCCTGTATTACAAGGGTGGGGCCACACCCATCGTCGGAACACAGAAGGTGGTCCTTGGCGACAGCATGACTATTGGACTGACTGCCAATACCTCTGGCAGCTTTAGCGGCTATATCCAGCGCAGCGCACCGGCCGCCAATGGCACTTGTCCTGGGACAGTGCCTGGGGCGGGGCTGACTCGGGTTTTGAAATACACCTTATCCAGACCTGGAGTATTCATGGTGAGCACACTCGCCGGGAATGGGTATGGAGTGAATGGCGACGGCACAAGCTCGACTCCCAACTTTGATGACCCGCGTGGTGTTGCGGTTGATACTGCGGGCAATATTTTCGTGGCTGAATTTCAAAGTCATCGAATTCGAAAAATTACTTCGGCAGGCGTGGTGACGACTTTTGCCGGTACAGGCGTGGCGGGCAGTGCTGATGGTATTGGCGTGAATGCCACTTTCAATTACCCGTCAGGCGTGGCCGTTGACGCCAACGGTAATATTTTGGTTGCCGATGCGGGCAATCACAAAATTCGAAAAATAAGCGCATCCGGTGTCGTGAGCACCCTTGCAGGTACAGGCGCATGGGGTAGCGCCGATGGGCCGGGAGTGAATTCAAGTTTCTTCCTCCCTCTGGGCATTGCAGTAGGCGCAGACGGTACTGTTTACGTTGGCGATTCTGGCGGGAACAGAATCCGCAAAATATCGGTATCTGGCAATGTCAGTACCCTGGCCGGGACAGGCGCCGCAGGAAGTGCCGATGGGAACGGTGCCGCAGCAAGCTTCAATGACCCGGCGGCCCTCGCAGTCGACGCTGCGGGAAATGTCTACGTCGCAGACTACCTCAACAACAAAATACGCAAAATAACTGCCGCCGGCGTTGTAAGTACTCTTGCGGGAACAGGCGCTGTTGGCAATGCTGATGGCGTTGGAGCCAATGCAAGCTTTTACTATCCATTCGGTATTGCGGTGGGTGCCGATGGAACTGTATATGTTTCTGACTTTTTGAACGCGAAAATTCGCAAAGTGTCGGCAACCGGCGATGTGAGCACGTTTGCGGGATCAGGCGTTTGGGGAAGTGCTGATGCAGAAGCTACAACCGCAACTTTGAGAAACCCTATAGGTATCGCGATTGATTCAAATGGAAACATATTTTTCGCCGAGAGTGGCAACGCCGATATTCGAAAAATCGCACGCTAGCTAGGTTTTGAGACCCTTACCAACGACGACCCGGAACGCTCAAACCGCAACGCCAACGCGCCAGCCTTTAGAGGGATCAGGATGCATATCGCTACATTCATCAGACGCAACAGCAGCTTCATCGAAGTGCCGTAGACTCAGGCTGCTGGAGCCGCTGAATTTCTTTCTCATTTCTTCGTTTTTTACACTGCATTGCCATGTGGCTTGGCGAAGCAGAGAAGAAAATTTGGTGCCCAGGAAGGGACTCGAACCCCCACGAAGTTACTCGCTAGTACCTGAAACTAGTGCGTCTACCAATTCCGCCACCTGGGCATTTCAGGAAAGAGAGCAATTGTATCAAACAAGTTAGCCAAACCAGCGCACTGCTGGAAGAAGTTGAAGGAGTCGTCCAAGGCCACCGTGACGGACACGGTTTTGTGTCGCGCGACGACGGCGGTCCGGACATCTATTTGCCGCCCAATGAGATGCGCGCAGTGCTGCACAAAGACCGCGTCAAAGCGCGCATTGTTCGCAGCGATCGCAAGGGCCGGCCCGAAGGAAGGGTGCTCGAAATTGTGGAGCGCTCTAGTCAACCCATTATTGGACGCCTGCTGCAAGAAAGCGGCGTTTGGCTGGTGGCGCCTGAAGACAAGCGCTACGGCCAGGACATCCTGATTCCCCGTGGCGGCACGGGGAACGCCAAGTCGGGCCAGGTGGTCGTAGTGCAATTGACCGAGCCGCCGGCCTTGTTTGGTCAACCGGTGGGTCGGGTGCAAGAAGTGCTCGGCGAGGTGGACGACCCCGGTATGGAGATTGAAATCGCGGTGCGCAAGTACAGCGTGCCACACGAGTTCTCGGTGGCCTGTATGGCGCTGTCCAAGACCCTGCCTGAAGCGGTACGGCCTCAGGACCACGCCAACCGCGTGGACTTGACCGACGTTCCCCTGGTCACCATCGATGGCGAAGACGCGCGCGACTTTGACGACGCGGTGTATTGCGAGCCTGCTACCCAAGGCCGTGGCAAATCGGCGGTCAAAGGTTGGCGACTGCTGGTGGCAATTGCGGATGTGAGCCACTACGTGGAAAACGGATCGGCCATCGACATTGATGCGTACGACCGCGCCACCAGCGTGTACTTTCCACGCCGGGTGATTCCCATGCTGCCCGAGAAGCTGTCTAACGGTCTGTGCTCGCTCAAGCCCGAGGTCGAGCGCCTGTGCATGGTGTGCGACATGTTTGTCACGCTGGACGGCGAAGTCACGGCTTACCAGTTTTATCCCGCCGTCATGTGGAGCCATGCCCGCTTCACCTACACCGAGGTGGCAGCCATCCTGGGCAACACCCGCGGGCCCGAAGCGCAAAAGCGCAAGGCATTGGTGGGCGACCTGCTCAATTTGCACGGCGTCTATGAGTCCTTGCTCAAGTCACGCCAGCGCAGGGGCGCGGTCGACTTTGAGACGACCGAGACCCAAATCGTGTGTGACGAGACCGGGCGCATCGAAAAAATTGTGCCCCGCACTCGCAATGTGGCGCACAAGCTGATTGAAGAAGCCATGTTGGCTGCCAACGTCTGCAGCGCGGACTTC
>CAIWRE010000283.1 GCA_903914985.1 uncultured beta proteobacterium
AAAATCAAAGCGGTGCTGGCATGCCACAACGAAACCGCGACAGGTGTGACCTCTGACATTGCGGGTGTACGCGAAGCCTTGGACGAGGCAGGACATCCGGCCTTGCTCTTTGTGGATTGCGTGTCCTCGTTGGGCTGTTTGGACTTCCGGTTTGATGATTGGGGCATCGACATGGCCGTTTGCGGCTCCCAAAAAGGCCTGATGCTTCCAGCCGGCCTAGGCATTTTGTGCGCCAGCCCTAAAGCCTTGTCCATGTACCCCAGCTCTCAGCTGAAGCGGGCCTATTTTGACTTGCAGGACATGATCCAAAGCAATGCCACCGGGTTCTTCCCCTACACGCCAGCGTTGCCCCTGATGTACGGTCTGATTGAGGCTCTCAAGATGATCAGCGAAGAGGGTCTGGACAATGTCATCGCCCGACACCATTACCTCGCCGAAGGGGTGCGTGCGGCCATAACCCAGGGCTGGCAACTCAAGCTCTGCGCCAGAGAGCAGCGCTGGCACTCAGACACGGTTTCGGCGGTGATGCTGCCTGAAGGCATAGCGGGTACCGAGGTGATTGCGCGCGCCTATCAACGCTACAACCTGTCGCTGGGCGGTGGACTTTCCAAAGTGGCGGGCAAGCTGTTTCGCATCGGCCATTTGGGCGACATGAATGAAATTCATTTGATGGCGGCCATCAATGGCGCCGAAATGGCCATGCTTGACTGCGGCGTCAACGTTCAGCCCGGCAGTGGCGCGGCGGCGGCGAGCCACTACTGGCGCACCCACGAAGCGCCGGCAGGACTGTGCGCGTTCCCGAAGCCACAGGCCGCTCAGACCGGTGTTGCTAAGGCCAACCTGGCGCACGCGCCACTGCAGTAAAGCGCCAATGCGGACCAAGTCGCGTCTGCGCCCCAAGGCTTCGATCCGCAACACGACGTCCAACCGTTTTTTGTCTCGTATTCAAATTAAGTAAATACTTAACTGAAAAGTAAAAATATATGAATTTACTTTATTGAATGCCGCTTTTACATTTCCCTCACGCCAACCCAAACCCCACATAGGAGACACAGATGAGCGACAACGACACCGGCTCCGGCCAAATTACCGATGCCAAAAAGCGCTACAGCGCGGGCGTCTTGAAATACAAGCAAATGGGCTATTGGATGCCCGACTACGTGCCCAAAGACACGGACACCCTCTGCCTGTTCCGCATCACGCCGCAAGACGGCGTAGACCCCGAGGAAGCGGCTGCGGCGGTGGCCGGTGAGTCGTCCACCGCCACCTGGACTGTGGTGTGGACCGATCGGCTCACGGCCTGCGACAGCTACCGTGCCAAGGCCTACAAGGTCATCCCGGTGCCCAACAATCCGGGTCAGTACTTTGCCTATGTGGCCTACGACCTGATCCTGTTCGAAGAAGGCTCGATTGCCAACATGACGGCCAGCCTGATCGGCAACGTGTTTTCGTTCAAGCCACTCAAAGCCGCTCGCTTGGAAGACATTCGCATCCCCGTCGCCTACGTCAAGACCTTCAAGGGCCCGCCCACCGGCTTGATCGTGGAGCGGGAGCGCCTTGACAAATTCGGCCGCCCCTTGCTCGGTGCCACCACCAAGCCTAAGCTGGGCTTGTCAGGCCGAAACTATGGCCGCGTGGTCTATGAAGGCCTCAAGGGCGGTCTGGACTTCATGAAGGATGACGAGAACATCAACAGCCAGCCCTTTATGCACTGGCGCGACCGCTTCTTGTTTGTGATGGACGCGGTCAACAAAGCCAGCGCCGTCACGGGCGAGGTCAAGGGCAGCTACCTGAACATTACCGGCGCCACCATGGAAGACATGTACGAGCGTGCCGAATTTGCCAAAGACCTGGGCTCGGTCATCGTGATGGTGGATCTGGTGATTGGCTACACGGCCATTCAGTCCATGGCCAACTGGTGC
>CAIWRE010000284.1 GCA_903914985.1 uncultured beta proteobacterium
CGCGTGGTGAATGCGTTCATTGCAGAGGCCGCGCAGGTTCAGACTCTGATGGGGCGGGTGGGGCGGCGCTATAGCTTTGGCCCCTTCCCTCTGGTCTGGCACCGCGCAGTATGGGAAAGTCTGGATACCCGGTATTTGCAGCCCCAAGGCATGAGTCTCGCTGATGCCATTGCGAAGGCGCCGATCGAGTCGCGCTGGTACGGCGAAGCACTGTTGGCATACCAAGCGGTGCCCCTGCTGCCCTGCCAAGCGCTGTTCAAGGTGTACCACTACGCCTGGCAGTTTGACCAGGATCGCCGTGCGGGTGTCAGCAGCGAGCAACTCGCCTCCTTGTACTTGGGTGTGATCTACCAGTCCGCGTGGGAGCGGGACATGGACTGGCCAGCAGAAGGCGGCGGCGTCCTGTCCCGGCTCGGCCGCCGCTTGCGTCGGCGGTTGGGAAGAATATGACTGCCAGCATGGGTGTCAGCGGGCCCTGGCTGAACATTGTCATTCTGTGCCACAACCGCCCTTTGGACGCGCACCGCGCCATTGCCTCGGTGCTGGCCCAAAACAGCGCAGAGTTCCGGTTGACGGTGTCGGACAACTCCAGCAACGACGAAGTGCAAGCCATGGTCAGGCGCGACTTCCCCGGCGTGAACTACGTGCGCAGAACACCCATGCTCAGCGCGATGGCACATTTCAACCGCTGCATCGATGAGGCCACGGCCGACTACTACTGTTTGTTCCATGACGACGATGTGATGCACCCCGACTTTGTGCAGGTCATGCACCAGACCGCCACCGCCTGCCCGCACGCCGTGGCACTGGGCTGCAATGCGGTGGTCGAGGTCATGGGCACGCCGCAGGCGGCGCCTTCTTTTCTGGCGCGCCATGCCCTGGAGACGATTGACTCCGCGCAAAACCTGGCAGCGAGGTATTTTTCGCGTGCGCAGTCCGGCATTGCGCCTTTTCCGGGCTATGTGTACCAGCGCCGCCTGGTGGGCAGCCAGCGCTTTCTGACCGATGGCGGCAAATACGCCGACGTCACCTGGCTGCTGGAACTTGCCCGCGCGCACACCATGGTATGGATCAGGAAGCCGCTCATGACCTACCGGATGCACGAGGGCAACGACGGCAACACCGAGTCACGCCGCGACCGCCTGCGCTTTCTGGGCTACCTCAAACGCCAGTGCAAGGGCTTGGGCGATGGCATCGTGCAGGACTACCGCTGCTCTTTCATTTACAAAACGCTGCTGAAAAGTCCGCCGCAAGCCGGTCGTGCGCACCGGCTTCAAGTCGCTCAGGCCTTTGTGTCCACTTACCGCTGGGCCCGGTATGGCCGATGGGCCACCTACCTGGCCTTGGTGGAGCGCGCCCGGATCAAACACGCACAGCGCCGATGATCTACGCCACCATTTATGCCGACGGTCACTCGGCGAACTCCTTGTTCGCGCAGGAAGACAGCGTGCACCGCTACAACCCGACCTTCACACCCCGCCTGCTACGCCAGACCTTTCTGGAGCAGGGCGTGGAGATCAACACGCCCGACCTGAACGCAGGTCGGGACGTGGCTTTTGAGCTGCATCTTGAAGGCAGGCCTTTGGGTGAACGCCTGCACCCGCGTTTTTTGATTGCTTTGGAAAACCCCAACATCAACAAACTCAACGCCAGCAGCGATTACTGCCAACAGTTTGATGGCGTGTTCGCTTGGGACCCCCGCCTGTTTCATGGGCCCCAAGTGACGCCCATATTGATTCCCCATCCCATGGAGTGTGGTGAATTTGTCGGGTGGGACCAGCGGCCGCGCTTCAGTTGCCTGATCAATGCCAACAAGGCCTTCAAGGAAGTTCTGCCCTCCGATTTGTACCTGGAACGGCTCAAGACC
>CAIWRE010000285.1 GCA_903914985.1 uncultured beta proteobacterium
GCTTCTAAAGATCAACAAGGAATTGTTTGTAGTTTGCAAATACTCTTTGTGATCTAACCTGAAGCCCACTCACAGTGCCACTGTTTACTTCTTTGTGTAGATCTGGTCAAAGCTGCCGCCATCGGCAAAGTGCTCTTTGTCGGCCTTTTCCCAGCCGCCAAACGCTTCGTCAATGGTGAACAGCTTGATCCTGGGGAACTGGCTGGCGTATTTGGCGCGGGCTTTGTCCGACACGGCAGGGCGGTAGAAGTTTTTGCCAATGATGTCCTGGCCCTCTTCGGTGTAGAGGTACTTCAGGTATTCCTCGGCCACGGCGCGGGTGCCTTTTTTGTCCACGTTCTTGTCCACCACCGCCACAGCGGGCTCCGCCAGGATGCTCAGGGCCGGGGCGACGACGTCAAACTTGGAACCAAATTCTTTTTCCAGCAAAAAGGCTTCGTTCTCCCAGGCAATCAGCACATCGCCCTGGCCGCGCTGGGCGAAGGTGATGGTGGAGCCGCGCGCGCCGGTGTCCAAAATCGGCACATTGCCGTAGAGCTTGGCGACGAATTCTTTGGCCTTGGCGTCGCTGCCGTCTTTGCGCTTGGCAAATTCCCATGCGGCCAGGTAGTTCCAGCGGGCGCCGCCCGAGGTCTTGGGGTTGGGCGTGATGACTTTGACGTCCGCTCGGATCAGGTCGTCCCAGTCTTTGATGTTCTTGGGGTTGCCTTGGCGCACGGCCAGCACGATGGTGGAGGTGTAGGGCGACGCGTTGTGCGGCAAGCGCTTTTGCCAGTCTTTGGCAATCCAGCCGCCGTTTTTGACGATGGCGTCGGTATCACCTGCCAAGGCCAGGGTGGCGACATCAGCGTCCAGGCCGTCAATGATGGAGCGGGCTTGCTTGCCCGAGCCGCCATGGCTTTGTTTGACGGTGACGTCCTGTCCGGTCTTGGCTTTCCAGTATTTGGTGAAAGCGGCGTTGAACTCCACATACAGCTCGCGGGTGGGGTCGTAAGACACGTTCAGCAAGGTCACGGGCGCTTGGGCCGAGGCGCCGAAGGTGGCGGCGACCAGCGCGCCAATGGCGGCCAGCTTGATGAAATTGCGGCGCTGCGCCGGGGAAACAGCAATGGTAGAGGACACAGAAAGACTCCAAGAAAACCCCACGCATAGGGGCGATGGATGAATTCTGGGCTGCTTTTGTTAAAACTAAAACTACTGTTTAGTAGGTTCTATATACGTTTTTCGTATATTTGAACCTCTTGTTGCTGCTTGCCGCCTCTTGAGGGGCTCAGGCGGTGAACTGCAAAGCCGCCAGATCTGCATAGACGCCGCCGCGCGCTACCAGCTCAGCGTGCGTGCCTTGTTCCACCAGTTGTCCATGGTCCAGCACCACGATCAGATCGGCTTTTTGCACGGTGGCCAGGCGGTGGGCAATGACCAGTGTGGTGCGGTTGCGCATGGCCGACTCCAGCGCGGCTTGCACCATGCGTTCGCTCTCGGCGTCCAGCGCGCTGGTGGCTTCGTCCAGCAGCAGCAGGGGTGGGTTCTTGAGCATGGCCCGCGCAATCGCAATGCGTTGGCGCTGCCCGCCCGACAGTCGCAAACCGCGCTCGCCCAAAAAGGTTTTGTAGCCATCCGGCAGCGCGGTAATGAATTCGTGGGCAAACGCCGCCTCTGCCGCTTGTTGCACCTCGGCATCGGTCGCGTCCGGGCGGCCGTAGCGAATGTTCTCCAGGGCGCTGGTCGAAAAAATGACCGCGTCTTGCGGCACGATGCCGATGCGCTGACGCAGGTCGGCCAGCGTCAGGTCCTGTGTGGCAACGCCATCGAGCACGATGCGCCCCTGTTGCGCGTCGTAAAAGCGCAGCAACAGTTGAAACACGGTGCTTTTGCCCGCGCCGCTCGGCCCCACGATCGCCACGGTTTGGCCGGCCTGCACGTCCAGCGAGAAGCCCGACAAAGCCTGCTGCAACGGGCGCGAGGGGTAATGAAACTCCAGCGCTTCAAACCGCACGCTGCTACCGGCCTGGGGCAGAGGCAGGCGCAGTGGCTGGTCGGGCGAGCGGATGGGTGACTCGGTGTGCAGCAGCTCCATCAGGCGCTCGGTCGCACCTGCCGCGCGCAGCAGGTCGCCATAGACCTCGCCCAGCACTGCAAAGGCACTGGCCAGCAAGATCACATAGACCACGGTTTGCCCCAGGTCACCCGCCGTAATGCGCCCGGCCACCACGGCCTGCGTGCCCTGGTACAAGCCCCAGAGCAATGCAGCGGAGGTGGCAATGATGATGAAGCCCACTAGCGCTGAGCGCGCGCCAATGCGGCGGATGGCAGTGTCAAAAGCGTTCTCGGTGGAGGTCTTGAAGCGGTCTGCCTCGCGCGTCTCGGCCGTGTAGCTTTGCACCACAGGGATGGCGTTGAGTACTTCGGCGGCAATCGCGCTGGAGTCGGCGATGCGGTCCTGGCTGGCACGCGAGAGCTTGCGCACGCGCCGGCCAAAGGTCAGCGCAGGAATCACGATCAGCACCAGCACCACCAACACCTGCAACATGACCACCGGGTTGGTCCAAATCAGCACGCTCAAGGCGCCCAAGCCCAGTACCAGGTTGCGCAAACCCATGCTCAAGGACGACCCCACCACCGTCTGCACCAGGGTAGTGTCGGCGGACAGGCGCGAAAGCACCTCGCCGGTTTGGGTGGTTTCAAAAAACTCGGGGCTTTGTTGCAGCACGTGGGCGTAAACCGCTTCGCGGATGTCTGAGGTGACCCGTTCGCCCAGCCAGCTCACCATATAAAAGCGCAGCGCCGAGAACACGCCCAGTGCAGTGGCCACTCCAAACAGGGCGGCAAAGTGTTCGCGCATGGCCATCATCTGGTCGCCCTTGTCGGCGCGCACCAGTCCGCCGTCAATCAGCATGCGCAGCGCCACCGGAAAAGCCAATGTGGCAGTTGCGGCCAACACCAAAAACACCAGCGCCAGGCCGATGCGCGCGCGGTAGGGCTTTAGGAAGGGCAGCAGGCCGGAGAGGGATTTGGGGCTTTTGGAGGGGGAACGTTCAGAACTCATGGGACACCAGTTGGGGCACAGGCGGCAAAAGGCAAGCCGCGCACAGCCCTCTATTGTCGCGGCTGCAGCAACGCGCCGGGTTCAGAGCTTCAATGGCGCGGCGTAGCCGGTCATTTCCAGGTAGCCACGGCCCACCCGCTGTTGTTGCGCGTTGAGCAGCTCGCACAAGCCTTCCCAATACACCGCGCCGGTGGAGTTGCGGCTGTCGAGCTCCTGCGCCTCAAACGCCGCACGCACCGTGTAAACCTGGCCTGGCACTTGCACCTGCCATTGAACCGGATAGTTCGCCGCGGTGCGCGGGCTGCGCCACAGGCGCTGCGGTGTGAACACCGCGTCGCCCGGCCCAAAGATGCGCAACTTGCCACCCTGGCGCAGCGAGCCGCCACTCCACAAGGCACTGCCGTCTTTGCGTCGCAGCACAAATGCGGTCAGCGCCCCACTGTCTTGCAAGTTGATGCCTATCCAATCCCAGCCCACTGCATCCGGGTGCAACAGGGTGTCGCTCCACTCCTGGTCCAGCCAGGCGCGGCTGCCTTCGCTCAGTGCGTGGCGTTTGCCTTTGACGCGAATCTCACCCTGCGCCTGCATCTGCGGGCGGCTGTAGTAGTTGCTGAACTGCGCTGCATCCGGGCCCTTGCGCGAGTGGCCTTGCTCGCCTTGCAGCAGTACCGGTTGCGTATCGGTAAAGGTCAAATCAAAAGAAAAATCTGCTGCGGCTACCACGGCGCGCAGTGCGCCTTGGGCGGTGCGCTGCAGCGACCAGTCGCGCAGTACCACTCCGGTGTCAGTCAGCCGTGCCCAGCCTTGGTCGCTGGCATTGGTACCCTCCGGCACACCCGACCAGCGTGCAATGCGCTGGTCCGACCACAGGGTTTTACCCGCCACATCGCTCACCGCCGCATGGGCAAACAGCAATTGTTTGGCCGCCAGACTCGATGCCATGGCCTGCGTGGACGCCAGCCGCCGCCGGAAAAACGTGATCTGAAAACCCAGCGCCGCTTCTTGCCCCTGCACATTGGCAAAGCCGGTGACGTACCACCACTCGGTTTGAAACTCGGGATGGGCTCCGGCGTCGCGGGGAAACGTGAATGGCGAATGGGCCTGCCCACCCGCAGCGTGCGCGGCACCAGGCAGCTGCGCCAAAGCAGCGCCTTGAAAGGCGGCAAGCGCCCATTGGCGGCGGGTAAGGGGAGGGTAGTGCATGGACTTGCCATCTTAGGTTGGAAAGACGTGGCTTTTGCAAGGGGTTTGGGTCAGCGCACTGTCCATCAGATGGCTGTGCTGGCATTCCCGTCAATAATGTGGAAGTCATGAACCTGCAGCCGCCCGCTCCCACCACTGTGCCTTCTGCCGATGCAGCCCAACGCCGCCTGGTGCAGGTGCTGTTCGTCGGCGTCTTTATGGCCGCTCTCGATTCAGCCATCGTGGGACCGGTCTTGCCCGCCTTGCGCGCGGCCTTTGGTATCGACAACCGGACCGCCGGACTGCTGACCACGGTGTTTTCATTGAGCTCGATGTGCAGCACCGCACTGATGGCCTATTTCAGCGACCGCCATGGCCGCCGCCCGGTGTATCTGGCCAGTGTGGCGCTTTTCGCCATCGGCTCACTGTGTATCGCCGCTGCCCCTGGGTTTGACCTGCTGCTGGTCAGCCGGGTGATCCAGGGCATAGGTGCAGGGGGCATTGCGCCGGTCGCCAGCGCGGTGATTGGTGATGTGTTCACACCCGAGCGGCGGGGCCGCATCCTGGGGCTGATCGGCGCTACCCACGGTATGGCCTTTGTGCTCGGGCCGCCTCTGGCGACTTTGCTTACCTCCACGCTGGGCTGGCGCTGGCTGTTCCTGGTCAATATTCCTATCGCTCTGGTCGTGCTGGTGTTCGGTGCCCGCAGCTTGCCCGTCCAGCGACCCGCGGCACCAGGGCCCATTGACACTGCGGGGATTGCCCTGACGTTGTTGTTCCTGCTTTGTTTGGTGA
>CAIWRE010000286.1 GCA_903914985.1 uncultured beta proteobacterium
AAAAAGCCCTTGATCAAGGCCCATACCAAGCCCAGTGCGTTGAACTCTTTGGCCACGACCGGTGCCTGGGGCGCAGCGGGGGTTGCCGCCGCAGGCGCGGGCGTTTCGCCGCTTGCGGCTGGCGCGCTGGCCGCAGGTTGCAAGGCCGCCTGTACCACCGCTGCTTTTTGCGAAAACACATCGGCAAACTGGGCCAGGATCATGTCGGAGACCGAGCCCATCATGCGGCCGCCAAATTGCGCGAACTTGCCGTTAACGATGACTTCCGCATGACCGACCAGCGTACAGGTGCTTGCGTCGATGGCGACCAGGTTAGCGGTGAGTTCCATCGATGCCGACGAGCCGCCTTTGTCAGCGCCTTTGCCCATCATCTTGAGCGTGCGCGTGGCAGGGTCCAGCGCCAGAATTTCAATGGTGCCGGCAAATGCAGCGACGGCAGGGCCCACCTTCACGCGCACGCTGCCCGTGAAATGGGTGGCATCAATTTCCGAGGTGATTTGCGCACCAGGCATACAAGTCGCCAACTCGTTCATATTGGCCAACACCGTCCAAGCAGCCTCTGCGCCTGCTGCGAACGGGTACTGCTTGTCTAATACGACTTCCATGAGATATCTCCAAAAAAACAGGGGCGGATGCAGCGTGCCGCATCCGCCCACCAGGACACTAAAAAATTAACTTGCGATGCCAGAGGCTTTGAGCTGCTGCCACACACGGTAGGCCGAGTGGGGCATGTTGAAGTGCGTGACACCCAGGTGGGCAAAAGCATCAACCATGGCGCTGGTGAACGTCGGAATACTGCCCACGTGAGGCGACTCCGCCACACCCTTGGCACCAATGGGGTGGTGGGGCGAGGGTGTCACGGTGTGGTCGGTTTCCCAATGGGGTGTTTCCACCGCGGTTGGCAAGAAGTAATCCATCAGCGTGTTGCCTTGGATATTGCCCTGCTTGTCGAACGACAGCAGCTGGCCCATGGCCACGGCAAAGCCTTCGGTCAATCCACCGTGGATCTGGCCTTCGATGATCATGGGGTTGATGCGGGTTCCGCAGTCGTCCAATGCATAGAAGCGACGGATCTTGGTTTCGCCGGTGCCTTTGTCGATGTCCACCACGCAGAGGTAAATACCGAAGGGGAAGGTGAAGTTCGGGGGATCGTAGTAGTGCACCGCTTCCAGTCCGGGCTCGAGTCCGGGTGGGGGGCTGTTGTAAGCCGCCCAGGCGATTTGCGCCATGGTTTTGAATTTGGCATCGTCACCGCGCACTTTGAAGCGGTCGATTTCCCATTCCAGATCGGCTTCGCTGACTTCCATCAGGTGGGCTGCAATCTTTTTCGCTTTCGCATGGATTTTGCGCGCCGCCATGGCGATCGCAGCACCGGCCACGGGCGTGGAACGCGAACCATAGGTGCCCAGTCCGTAAGGGGCTGTGCTGGTGTCGCCTTCTTCGACTTGGATCACTTCGGACGCAATGCCAAGTTCGGTGGCGATGATTTGCGCATAGGTGGTTTGGTGGCCCTGGCCTTGGGAAATCGTTCCCATGCGGGCAATCGCGCTGCCGGTGGGGTGCACGCGGATTTCGCAGGAGTCAAACATGCCCACGCCCAAAATGTCGCAAATCTTGCTCGGTCCGGCACCCACCACTTCGGTGAAAGTGACCAGGCCGATACCCATCAGGGTGGGGCAGTTCGGGTCGGCACGCTTGGCAGCTTGCTCTGCGCGCAGGCCTTTGTAGTCCACCGCATCGAGCACTTTGTCGAGTGCGGTTTGGTAGTCACCCGAGTCGTATTCAAAACCAAAGGCGGAGGTGTAGGGGAACTGTTCGCGCTTGATGAAGTTCTTAGCGCGAATCTCGGCCTTGTCCATGCCCAGCTTTTGTGCCAGCACGTCCACCATGCGCTCCACCAGGTACACCGCCTCGGTCACGCGGAAGGAGCAGCGGTAGGCCACGCCACCAGGCGCCTTGTTGGTGTACACGCCGTCCACCTTGCAATAGGCAGTGGGGATGTCGTAGCTGCCTGAGACGATGTGGAACATGCCCGCCGGGAATTTGGTGGGGTCGGCACACGCGTCAAACGCGCCGTGGTCGGCAATCACATTGGTGCGCAGCGCCAGAATTTTGCCGTCCGTAGTGGCGGCCAGTTCACCGGTCATGTGGTAATCACGGGCAAAAGCGGTGCTGGAGAGGTTCTCAATACGATCTTCCACCCACTTGACCGGACGGCCCAACACGATGGACGAGACGATGGCACAGACATAGCCCGGGTAAATGCCGACCTTGTTGCCAAAGCCGCCACCGATATCGGGAGAAATGATGCGGACCTTGGACTCGGGAATGCCCGAGAGCATGGACACCACGGTGCGCACAATGTGCGGCGCCTGGCTGGTGATGTAAGTGGTGAGGTCGCCACGGATCGGGTCAAACGAGGCCACAGCACCACAGGTCTCCAAGGGGCAAGGGTGCACACGCGGGTAGTGCATGTCTTGCTTGACGGTCACCGGTGCGCTGGCAAAAGCGGCGTCGGTGGTTTCTTTGTTGCCTGCGTCCCAGGTGAAGATGTGGTTGTGGTGGTAGCGCTTGCCATGCGCGCCTTCGGTTTTACCGGCCAGGTCTTCACGCAGCACAGGGGCGTCGGGCTTCAGTGCCTCAAACGGGTCGATCACGACGGGCAGCTCTTCGTACTCCACTTCCACCGCTTCCACGCCATCGGCGGCAGAGTAGCGGTCTTCGGCGATCACGATGGCGACTTCCTGCATCTGGAAGTGCACTTTTTCGTCGGCCAGAACCGCTGCCACGTCACCCGCCAGAGTGGGCATCCAGTGCAGCTTCAGGGGCTTGAGGTCGTCAGCGGTCAGCACCGCGATCACGCCAGGAATCTTGAGCGCAGCTTCTTTGTTGATGCGCTTGATGCGGGCATGGGCCACGCTCGAGCGCACGATGTCCATGTGGACCATGTTGGGCATCTTGATGTCATCGACATAGTTGCCCTTGCCCTGGATGAACCGGGCATCTTCTTTGCGCAGGCGGGATTCGCCCATGCCCATCAGGGCTTTTTCGCGGTCACTCAATGGTGCGTTCATACGTTTCTCCTGAAGGTGCTGCGCTTAGGCGGCTACGGCTTGTTGTTGGAGGGTCGCGGCAGCGTGCAACACGGCCTTGACGATGTTTTGGTACCCGGTGCAGCGGCATAGATTGCCGGACATGCCCACGCGCACTTCCTGCTCGGTGGGGTTGGGGTTGTCTTGCAGGAAGCGGTAGGCGCGCATCAACATGCCGGGGGTGCAGAAGCCGCACTGCAAACCGTGCTCCTTGTAGAAGCCTTCTTGCACTGCGTGCAGCACGCCGGCGTTGGCCAGACCTTCGACGGTCTTGACGTCGCTGCCGTCACACTGCACTGCCAAATGGGTGCAGGATTTGACCGATTGGCCGTCAATGTCCACGGTGCACGCGCCGCAATGGCTGGTTTCACAGCCAATGTGAGCGCCTGTCAGGTTCATTTTTTCCCGCAGGAAGTGAATCAGCAGCGTGCGGGGCTCAACAGCTTCTTCAACGGTCTTGCCGTTGAGTTGCATGGAAACGATTTTCTTGCTCATGGGTGGTCTCCTTAAGGGGCTTAGGCGCAGCGGGCTGCAGCCGCGCGAATGGCACGGCGGGTCATTTCACCGGCCATGGCGGTTTTGTATTCCACGTCGCCGCGCAGGTCTTCTGCGGGGTCGCAAATCGCGCGAACCGCATGCACGGCAGCGTCGATGCTGGCGTCGGTGAGGGGCTTGCCCACCAGGGCCGCTTCAGCCTCGCTGGCACGCAAAGCAGTGGACGCTACATTGGTCAACCCGATGCTGGCGTGGCTCACCACACCGCCC
>CAIWRE010000287.1 GCA_903914985.1 uncultured beta proteobacterium
CGGGCGCGCGCGGCGTTGGCTGCGGCGTCGAGGGCCGTGGCCTGGGCCTCGGCCAGAGCCGCGCGGGCCAGGGCCACGTCGGCCTGCACGCTCTCGGCATCAAAAGTAGCGAGCAGCTGCCCTTTTTGCACGCTGTCGCCCACGGCCGCGTGCAGCTCGGCAATGCGCAAGCCGTTGGCCTCCGCGCCCACGCTGGCCTCCTGCCAAGCGGCCAATCCGCCGTTGGCCGTGAGCTTCACAGCCGCGGTGCTGCGCGCGGCGTGCACCACCGACACCGTCAACGCGGCCTTGGCCGCTGGTTTGGGTGCATCGGCTGCGTCACTGATGCTGACCCACAGTGCGCCTGAACACAAGATGACCAGGTTGGCCACAAGAATGGAAAGGGTCAGGGGGCGGACATTAAAGCGGTTCATGGTCGTTTCACGCGTCATAAAAATGGGAAAGAAAGAGGGGGAGCGCATCAAGGCTTGCCGGGCTCGAAACCGCCGCCCAGCGCGCGGTAAAGCGTCACCCACGCCAGTTTGCGCTGCAACTGCAGCCCGAGTGCCGCACCCTCGGCAGTCCAGGCGGCACGGCGCGCGTCTTGCAACTCCACACCACTGGCAAGGCCTTGTTGAAACCGGGCCTGCGCGGCAGCCATCGCCGCCTGGTAGCTCTGCTGCACCAACAAAGCGTCCTGCTCCCGGGCTTGCAAGCTTTGCAACTGCACCAAGGTTTCTTCCACCTCGCGCACGGCCTGGCGCACGCTGGCCTGGTAGGACATCACCGCGTTTTGGTACGCCGCCTGCGATGCCGCCTGCGCCGCTTCACGTTGCCCTGCGTCATACAGCGGCAGGCTCAGTGCCAGGGGACCGAAAGACCAGGTGCTCAGATCCTGGTCCAAGCCGCCGCTGCTCACGCGCATGGCGCCAATCGACCCATTAAGGCTCAAGCGCGGCAAGCGCTGCGCCTTGGCGTTGCCCACCGCCGCCGCGGCGACCATCACATTTTTTTCGGCAGCGAACACGTCCGGTCGCTGCGCCAAGGTATCGGCGGGCACACGGGCCACCGCTGGCGGCGTCAGGGCCTGCGCAGCTTGTGGCGCACCCTCCAGCCGTTTGCGCAAATCGCCTTCGCCGATGGCGGTCAGAGCCACCAAACCTTTGATGTGCACATCGCACTGCGCCGCCTGTTGCGACAAGCGTGCCCGGCTGTCCGCCGCCGCAGCCCGTGCCAGGCCCGCCTGGGCTGCGCTGATCAGGCCCGCTTCGGCACTCAGTCCACTCAGGCGTGCGCTTTCCTGCTGAGAATCCGCATCGCGCGCGGCAAGGCCTTGCAATTGACGGCAGTTGAGCCAACTGAAGTACAGATTCGCCACCTCTGCGGCCACCGACACACGCGCATCGTGCCACTGCGCCTGCGTGCTTTGAATTTGTGCCGAAGCGGCGTCACTCGCGGCGCGGTTGGCGCCGACCAGATCGAGCTCCCACGATGCCACCAAGCCCGCTTGCACCGTCGTCGCGCTGGGGATGCCTGGTTGGCTCACCCCGCGCGCTGCGCTTGCCTGGGCGCTGATACCCGGAAACAGCGCTGCATTGGCCTGGGCCTGATTGGCGTGCGCCTGGGAAATTCGCTGCAAAGCCTGCGAAACATTGGGGTTGGCGCTTTGGGCCGCGTCAATCAGTAACAGCAGCAGCGGGTCACCCTGCTTTTGCCACCACTGCGAGAGCTCGGCCACGCTGCCCTGTTGGGGCAAGGGCGCAAGCCATGCATCGGGCACCACGGCGGGGACCTTCGCCGGAGGGAGCATGGACTGCAGCGCGCCGCACGCCGTCAGGGCGCAAACACCGGCCGATAGCAGGATGCGATAAAGAGTTCTGTTCATCAGGGCACACACTTGGTCCATAGAAAGCAAAAAGCCCAAGCAAAAGGCTTCTCTGGATTTAAGAAAAATCCACGTGTAACTGAGTTTCGGGGAAGGTGAAAGTGTATCTCTGTCTGCTATTCAACACTGCCCTGAGGGGAAAGGCCCGGGCGCAATTTTGGGACAGCGTTGCGCCGGTTTTCAGGTCCACAACAATGTAGTCGCCGATCTCTTCAAGATCGAACGCCGCCAGAGGCGTTATCAGCAACTTCATGTTCAAGCTTTGCGGGTCGCCTGCTGTGCGTATTTCGCTTGTAGTCGATCAAACACCGGTTCAGCGGCAATGGCTGCGCCACTGGCCTTGCCTGCTGCAATGTCAGTTCTCAGGGCTTGCAGTTGGATGGCCTGTAGGCGCTCTGTGTCCTCAAGCAAGCGCAGCCCGGCGCGGACCACTTCACTGACGTTGTTGTAGCGGCCGCTTTCAACTTGGTCGCGAATGAAGCTTTCAAAATGGGGGCTTAGGGCGACACTTGTGGGCACGACAATCTCCTAACAGTTAATAACAATTAATTTTAGTCAGCAAGCCAATCTTGTCAAACCCTTGCCCCCAATGTGCCCCCAGGCATCTCCATAAGCCCACGCCCGCGACCACCCCCACCTAGAATCTTCCAACCCCTCAGCCAAGCAAACCCCATGGCCCGCATCATCCCCACCCTCCCCTCGCGCAGCGCCTTTGGCGCGGGCGGGTATGCAGAAATCGCTTTGCTGGACACTTTGGAGCAAGGCCTGTCGGGCGCTTACACCCTCTTCCACAGCGTGGACTGGTCGCGCGGCGTGGGGGAGCGTGAGCAGCATGGCGAGATTGACATTGTGGTGGTCAACCAGGCGGGCGATGTGCTGCTCATTGAGCTCAAGTCCGGCCCGGTGGACTTTGCGCCCGGCGGCATTTTTAAGAGCTACGGCAGCCACAGCAAAAACGTCACCGGGCAAATCGGCCTGCAGTACGGCGCTTTGCGCGGGCGCTTGAACGACGCAGGTCTGGGCGTGGCCCTGCACCACCTGCTGGTCTTGCCCGATGTGAAAGTGCACACCGAGAGCGTGCAGTGGCCGCGCGAGCGCATTGTGGACAGCGGCGAGATGGACCACATCAGCACCCGCATTGCCCAAACGCTGGGGCCCGGCCTGCGGCGCACCGACACCCAGGCGCGGGTGCTCGCCTTTTTTGAGAACCGGTTTCAGGTGGTATCCGATGTATCGGCACTGGCCGGGCGGCTGCAGCAAGACGCCACGCGCATGTCGGCCGGGCTGGCCACCTGGGTGCCGCGCATGCAGGTGCCCTCGGGCTTGGTGCGGGTCGTGGGCACGGCGGGTTCTGGCAAAACGCAACTGGCGCTGCGGCTACTCAAAGACGCCGACGCTGCGGGACTCAAAGCTGCCTACCTGTGCTTTAACCGCGCACTGGCCGACCACATGGCGCGCGTGGCGCCGGTGCGAACGCCCACGGAAACTTTTCATGAATACGCGGTGCGGGTACTGCGCAGCGCCGGGCAGCCGGTGGACTTTGCGGCCGCAGGCGCTTTTGACACCATTGCCAGCCGGTGCATCGCCCTGCTGGAAGGCCGCGCGAGCGACCTGGACCTGCTGGTGCTGGACGAAGTGCAAGACCTGCAGGCCGACTGGGTGCAAGCCCTGCTGGAGCGCGTGCACGAGAACGGACGGATTTTCTTGCTCGAAGACCCC
>CAIWRE010000288.1 GCA_903914985.1 uncultured beta proteobacterium
CATTCCCGACTTCAAGATGGAAAAGTCGCACATCGACCGGCGCGCAGCCCAGTTGCAAGCCGAGGGTGTGACCATCCGCACCAGCGTGCTGGTGGGCGAGATGCCCAAGGGCTCCAAAATCACCAACTGGGCCAAAGAATCGATTTCTGCCGCGCAGCTGCAAGCCGACTTTGACGCGGTGCTTCTGACTGGTGGATCGGAGCAATCGCGCGATTTGCCGGTGCCCGGCCGTGAACTCGAAGGCATTCATTTCGCAATGGAATTTTTACCCCAGCAAAACAAGGTCAATGCGGGCGACAAGCTCAAAGGTCAATTGCGCGCCGACGGCAAGCACGTGATCGTGATTGGCGGCGGCGACACCGGCAGCGATTGCGTGGGTACCAGCAACCGCCATGGCGCCTCCAGCGTGACCCAGTTTGAGGTGATGCCCCAACCGCCGGAAGAAGAAAACCGACCGCTGACCTGGCCCTACTGGCCGCTGAAACTGCGCACCAGCTCCAGCCACGAAGAGGGTTGCGTGCGTGAGTTCGCGGTCTCGACCAAAGCCTTTACCGGCGAAAAAGGCAAGGTCACAGGCCTGACCACGGTGCACGTTGAGTTCAAAGATGGCAAGCTCAAAGAGATCCCCGGAACCGAGAAGCACCACCAGGCGGACCTGGTGCTGCTGGCCATGGGTTTTGTGAATCCCGTGGCAACGGTCTTGGATGCCTTTGGTGTGGACAAGGACGCGCGCGCCAATGCCAAAGCCAGCACCGACGAGCGCGGTGGTTATGCCACCAATGTGAACAAAGTGTTTGCCGCAGGCGACATGCGTCGTGGTCAGTCCCTGGTGGTGTGGGCGATTCGCGAAGGCCGCCAGGCTGCGCGCGCGGTGGACACATTTTTGATGGGACGCAGCGATCTACCGCGTTAATTCAGTGCCCTTTGGGGGTGGCACCGCACCTGTTGGCGTCAACCCTTGGTAAAGGCCTCTGGGCGGGCGCCAGATTATTCGGGTAATCCCGTATGATCGGCGCTCATATTACTTGTCACCATGCCAACTTTTCCGGATGCCCTCGTTGAACTCAATCACCTTACCTTTGGGTATGGTGAGCGCGTCATTCTGGACGACGTCAGCATGCAGGTGCCGCGCGGCAAGGTCACTGCGCTGATGGGGGCGTCCGGTGGCGGAAAAACTACTATTCTGCGTTTGATCGGCGGCCAAAACCGCGCCCAGTCCGGCACCCTGCTGTTTGACGGGCAAGACATCACACCGATGCATCAAAAAGAGTTGTATGCCGCACGCAGGCGCATGGGCATGTTGTTTCAGTTCGGTGCCTTGTTTGCGGATTTGTCGGTGTATGAGAACGTGGCTTTTCCACTGCGCGAGCACACCGATCTGTCCGAGGACTTGATCCGTGACATCGTGTTGATGAAGCTCAACGCGGTGGGATTGCGTGGTGCGCGTGACCTGATGCCCGGTGAGGTGTCAGGCGGTATGGCGCGCCGCATCGCGCTGGCGCGGGCGATCGCACTTGATCCGGAGCTGGTGATGTATGACGAGCCTTTCTCCGGACTCGACCCCATCTCGCTGGGCACGGCGGCGCACTTGATTCGCCAACTCAACGACACCATGGGCTTGACCAGTATTTTTGTGTCGCACGAATTGGAGCAAACCTTTGCGATCGCCGACCACGTGGTGATCCTGGCCAACGGCAAAGTGGCAGTTCAGGGCACGCCCGACGAGGTGCGCAACAGCACCGATCCATTGGTCTACCAATATGTGCACGCCTTGGCGGACGGACCGGTGCGGTTTCATTACCCCAGCGTCAGTGTGCAAGACGACTTTGGACCGGAGCGTGCAGCATGAGCGGATTCAATCCCGGCAAACTCGGTTATGCGGTGCGCCGCCAGGTGGCGGAAATCGGTCATGGTGCGCGCCTTTTTTTCCGTCTGCTCATGACCTTGACGGAAAGTTGGCGGCGATTTGCTCTGGTGCGTGACCAAATTCACTTTCTTGGCAACTATTCGCTGGTCATCATTGCGGTGTCAGGCCTGTTTGTCGGCTTTGTATTTGGACTGCAGGGCTACTACACGCTGCAGCGTTATGGCTCCTCCGAAGCGCTGGGTCTGTTGGTGGCGCTGAGTTTGGTGCGTGAACTCGGGCCGGTGGTCACGGCTTTGCTGTTTGCCGGGCGCGCCGGAACGTCACTGACTGCCGAAATTGGCTTGATGAAAGCGGGCGAACAAATCAGCGTGATGGAAATGATGGCCGTTGATCCCGTGTTGCGCGTGCTGGCGCCCCGGTTCTGGGCTGGTGTGATCACCATGCCGCTGCTGGCTGCGGTGTTCAGCGCCATGGGCATTATTGGCGGCTGGGTCGTGGGGGTGCTCATGATCGGCGTGGATTCGGGCTCTTTCTGGAGTCAGATCCAGGGCGGTGTGGACGTATGGCGCGACGTGGGCAACGGCATCATCAAAAGTGTGGTGTTTGGCTTCACCGTGACATTTGTCGCTTTGTTGCAAGGATTTGAGGCCCAGCCCACGCCCGAAGGTGTGGCCAGCGCCACGACCCGCACGGTGGTGGTGGCCTCTTTGGCGGTATTGGCGTTGGACTTCATCCTGACCGCCATGATGTTTACGATTTAACGGTGACTAGAAAGGTGTTGCATGCAGCGCTCAAAAAATGATGTGTGGGTAGGGCTGTTTGTGCTGATCGGGGCCGTTGCCATTTTGTTTCTGGCGTTGCAGTCGGCCAATTTGCTGAGTTTGAGCTTCCAAAAAACTTATTCGGTGACGGCGAAGTTTGACAACGTGGGTGGTCTGAAACCCAAGGCGGCCGTGCGAAGCGCAGGCGTGGTCGTGGGCCGGGTGGAAAAAATCGTGTTCGACGACAAGTCTTTCCAGGCGCGCGTGGTGCTGGCCATGGAGAGCCGCTATGTGTTCCCCAAGGACAGCTCGCTCAAAATTCTCACCAGCGGCCTGCTCGGCGAGCAATACCTGGGGATTGAGGCCGGAGCGTCCGGTGAAGTGCTGGCTGCAGGCGACAGCATTTCCAGTACCCAGTCGGCCGTGGTGCTCGAGAGTTTGATCAGCCAGTTTTTGTACAGCAAGGCTGCTGATGGCGCAGGGCCGAAGGCGGCGGATTGAGCCTATGGCGTTGAAGGGCTTGCGACGCATACACCGGTTGGAACGTGCTGCTATCGGGGCAGCGGCCAGCCTGTTTTGTATTTGCGGCCAGACCCAAGTGCGGCAGGCCGATCCGCGCGATCCCCTGGAGTCGATCAACCGCGCGGTGTATTCCTTTAACGATGGTTTGGACCGTGCGGTGATCAGGCCCGTGGCCGGCGCCTATGTCAAAGTGGCACCCCATTGGGTGCGCAAAGGCGTGACCAATTTCTTTGGCAATATTGGTGACGTCTGGTATGCCGTGAACAATGCCATTACGCTGCATCGGCAGGCTACGGGCGACAGCGTTGGACGCGTGATGATCAACAGCACGCTTGGCGTTTTTGGCCTCATCGATGTGGCCAGCGAGATGAACATCGAAAAACACCCTGCGGATTTTGGCTTGACCTTGGGGCGCTGGGGTGTCGGTCCTGGTCCCTATGTGGTTGTGCCCGTATTAGGGCCTTACACATTGCGAGAGGTAGTGGCCTGGCCCGTGGATTACCAGGGTAACCTGGTGTCGCACGTTCACGACTTGCCCACCCGCGACGGCTTGACCTTGCTCAGCGCTATCGACCTGCGGGCCAGTTATTTGAAGGCGGGTGAGGTGATCGACGGGGCCGCACTGGATGCCTATTCCTTTACCCGGGACTCCTATTTCCAACGGCAGCGCTACCGCCTCTATGACGGGGAAGAGCCCGAGACCCCAGAGCCCGCGCCGTAAAATCGCATTCCAACCAAAGGGAAGTTTATGAACCGTCAAATTTTCATCCGTCTGCTCGCAATGCTCGGCGCCGCCGCCTTGCTGTGCGCGGGAAATGCGTGGGCGGACGATGAGGCACCGGACGCGTTCATCAAGCGCGTCTCAGTTGACGTGCTCGATACCATCAAGGCCGACAAGGCGATGCGCAGCGGCGACATACCGCGTATTGTGACTTTGGTGGATACGCGCATCATGCCGCATGTGGATTTTCAGCGCATGACCGCTTCTGCCGTGGGTCCGGGCTGGCGTCAGGCTTCTCCTGAGCAGCAAAAACGACTGCAGGATGAATTCAAAATTCTGCTGGTTCGCACTTACGCAGGCGCTCTGTCGCAGGTGAGCGACCAGGTGGTGGTCATCAAGCCTTTGCGCGCGTCACCCGAAGACAAAGAGCTGGTGGTCAAGACGGAAGTGCGGGGTGGCGGCGATCCGATTCAGTTGGACTACCGGCTTGAAAAGACGCCGGGCCAAGGTTCTGGCTGGCGAATTTACAACCTCAATGTGCTGGGTGTGTGGCTGGTGGAAACCTACAAGAGCCAGTTCGCGCAGGAAATCAACGCCAAAGGCATTGATGGCTTGATTGAATCGCTGGCTGCGCGTAACAAAACCAACAGCAAAAAGGTCTGAGGTGCTGCAACTTCCAGCCACCTTGACGCATGACCAGGCCTCCGCCTGTTTGCGGGAGTTGGGCCAAGCGCTGGCGACCGAGCCCGGTCCTGCGGTGTTGGACGCTACGGCATTGATAAGCTTTGATTCTTCGGCGCTGGCAGTGCTTCTGGAGCTACAACGGGCAGGCGCTCGTCTGAACAAAAAAGTCGTGGTGCAAGGGCTGTCCGACCGTTTGATGGCCTTGGCAATTCTCTACGGCGTAGAGGGACTGCTTGGTGGCGCGTAAAATCGCGCCTTCCCATGCTTGCCATCTCTTTCCAGTCCATCTCCAAAGCCTATTCGTCCCCCAAAGGACCGCCCGGTAGCAAATTCCTCGCAGTTGACGACGTCAGCCTTGGCATTGAGGAGGGCGAGTTCTTCGGACTGCTCGGTCCCAATGGCGC
>CAIWRE010000289.1 GCA_903914985.1 uncultured beta proteobacterium
CGGCACTCAAGATGGCGCGCGCCTACTGGCGCTCCAAAGGCCAGGGCACCAAAACCCGCCTGATCGGACGCGAAAAGGGCTACCACGGCGTGAACTTTGCCGGCATCTCTGTGGGCGGCATTGGCGCCAACCGCAAAATGTTTGGCCAAGGCATTGAGGCCGACCACCTGCCCCACACCCAGCTGCCCAGCAACTTCTACTCTCGCGGCATGCCCGCCAACGGCGTGGAGCTGGCAGACGAGCTGCTGCGCTTGATTACATTGCATGACGCCTCCAATATCGCCGCGGTCATCGTGGAGCCCATGTCCGGCTCCGGTGGCGTGGTGGTGCCTCCCGTGGGTTATTTGCAGCGCCTGCGCGAAATCTGCACTGCCAACAACATCCTGTTGATTTTTGATGAGGTCATTACCGGCTTCGGCCGCATGGGCGCTTACACCGGCGCTGCTGCCTTTGGCGTGACCCCGGACATCATGAACATCGCCAAGCAAGTGACCAACGGTGCCCAGCCTTTGGGTGCTGTGGTGGCCAAGAAGGAAATTTACGACACCTTCCTGGCCGCAGGCGGCCCGGACTACATGCTCGAATTTGCGCACGGCTACACCTACTCCGCCCATCCGGTGGCCTGTGCCGCCGGTATTGCCGCGTTGGACGTGCTGGTCAACGAAAACATGATTGAGCGTGCCGCCGGTATGGCCTCGTATTTTGAAGACGCGGTGCATAGCCTGAAGGGATCCAAACACGTCATCGACATCCGCAACTACGGTTTGGCCGCAGGGCTGACGCTCAACCCCGTGCCCGGTGAACCGGCCAAGCGCCCTTTCCAGGTGGCCATGCGATGCCTGGAAAAAGGCTTTTATGTGCGCTACGGCGGCGACACTATCCAGTTGGCGCCGCCATTCATCATCGAGAAGGCGGAAATCGACCGCCTGATCAACGCCTTGGGCGACGCGCTGGCACAGACCGACTAAGCTGTCGGTTCGAGTTTTGAATTTCACAAATTAACTGTTTTTTTACTGCAAGTTTTCCATGTCCACACTTCCACGCATCGGCCACCTCATCGGCGGCCAATTGACCCAGGGCGGAACCCGCCAGGCCGACGTCTACAACCCCGCCACCGGCCAGGTTGAAAAAACCCTGCAGTTGGCCGACAAGCTGACGGTCGAACAGGCGATCGCCAACGCGCAAGCGGCTTATCCGGCCTGGCGCAACACGCCACCGCTCAAGCGCGCGCGCATCATGAGCAACCTCAAGGTCTTGCTCGAGGCCCACGCTGACGAACTGTGTGCCTTGGTGACTGCCGAGCACGGCAAGGTGCTGGGCGATGCCATGGGCGAGTTGCAGCGCGGCATTGAAAACGTCGAATATGCAAGCTACGCCCCGGAACTGCTCAAGGGCGAGCACAGCAAAAACGTGGGTCCTGCCATCGACTCCTGGAGCGAGTTCCAGGCCCTGGGCGTCACTGCCGGCATTACCCCTTTCAACTTCCCCATCATGGTGCCCTTGTGGATGTGGCCCATGGCCGTGGTCTGCGGCAATACCTTTATTCTCAAGCCCTCTGAGCGCGACCCCAGCAGCACGATGCGCGTGGCCGAGCTGGCGCTGCAAGCCGGCTTGCCACCGGGCGTGCTCAATGTGGTCAACGGCGACAAAGAGGCGGTCGACACACTGCTCACCGACCCGCGCGTCAAGGCCATCAGCTTTGTCGGCTCCACGCCGATTGCGGAATACGTCTACTCGGTGGGCTGCGCGCATGGCAAACGGGTGCAGGCCCTGGGCGGTGCGAAAAACCATGCCGTGGTGATGCCGGACGCCGATGTGCCGAACGCGGTCAATGCGCTCATGGGTGCAGCCTATGGCTCCTGCGGTGAGCGCTGTATGGCCATTCCGCTCGTCGTAACGGTGGGCGACGCGACCGCTGACGCCGTCATCGAAGGCTTGAAGGCCGAAATTGCCAAAATGAAAGTCGGCCCCGGTACTGCGGCCGGCATGGACATGGGCCCTCTGGTCACCAAGCCGCACTTTGAAAAAGTCAAAGCTTACGTAGACCAGGGTGTGGCCGAGGGCGCGACCTTGGTAGTGGACGGTCGTGGCGTGGTGGTGCCCGGGCATGAAGCGGGATATTTCCTGGGCGCCTGCCTGTTTGACAATGTCAAACCCGGCATGACGATTTACCAGGAAGAGATTTTTGGCCCGGTGCTAGGCGTGGTGCGCGTCAAGACGCTGCAAGAAGCCATGGACCTGATCGACGCCCATGAGTACGGCAACGGCACCTGCATCTTCACCCGGGACGGTGAAGCTGCCCGTTACTTCACCGACAACATTCTGGTCGGCATGGTGGGGGTCAACGTGCCCTTGCCGGTGCCCGTGGCCTACCACTCGTTTGGCGGCTGGAAGCGCTCGCTGTTTGGTGACTTGCACGCCTACGGCCCGGATGCTGCACGCTTCTACACCAAGCGCAAGACCATCACGCAACGCTGGCCGTCTGCCGGTGTGCGCGAAGGGACGATGTTCAGCTTCCCCAGCAGCAAGTAAAAACCTGGAAAGTCTGTGGCCTGGCACTCATAAAAACACCAAAATTAACAATTAAATGACATAAAGCGTAAAAATTAAAAAAAAAGTAGACGGACAGCAAAAAAGGGATGAAAATAAGCCCTGCATCTGGCAATAGACCAGGATTCGCTAACCATCACCTGTTACTTTTTTGGAAATATGATGACCAAGACCAAAAACGCCAACTTTTCTCAGATTTACACCAAGTACCTGAATCTGGTGCAAGCCGTTCGCGGCCTGCCCAGCTTTCCTGCCCTGGACGCTGTGGAGTCGCGCATGCTCAATACTTTTGCCGCGGCATGGCACGACGACAAGCAAATCACCGTGCTCGAAGCCATGGTGATGCTGCCGGAAATTTCCACCACCACGGCGCACCGCCGGCTCAAAATGCTGCGTCAAAAGGGCATGATTGATCTGAATCTGGACGCCCACGACAACCGGGTGAAATATGTGGTGCCGACCAAGGCGACCCAGCAATACTTTGCCCAGTTGGGTCAGTGCATGGAGAAAGCACAGCTCACCGCCTGACTTGTTGTTCTGCGTGCCGCTTTGGCGCCTGTCACCGTAAGATGGGCACCTAACTTATGAAAGCGGTACGTTTATGCCCCTGCAAAGCGCGACACTGATTGTCGGCCTGACAGCGTTTGTTTACGCGGGGTTTTATTTCGTCAATGGCATGCTTTTTTCGGTGTTTGACCACGCACCGGGTGTCATGTGGATCTTTATCCCCAGCGGCGTGCGCTTGGTCAACACCTTGCTTTTTGGCCATTGGGGAGCGCTTGGCATTGCTCTGGGTTCCCTCATGGTGGCATTCCAGGATCCGCGACTGACCGATCCCATCACGGTGGCAGTGGCCGCTTTGATTTCTGGCTTTGCGCCGCTCCTGGCCCGCCACATTTGCGTCCACCTGGCCGATCTCAAAGTGGATTTGGATCAGTTGACGGCCACTACCCTTTTGCGCACAGTGCTGATTTTTTCCGCAGTTAACGCCGCCCTGCAGCAGGTTTGGTACGCCTGGCGCGGGGAGTCGGCAGACGCCTTGAGCAACTTCCTGGTCATGTTTTTTGGTGACTTTTCCGGAGCACTGTTTGTGTTGTACGTCGGGCGGGCCATCCTCGCGATCGACGCGCGCGTGCGCGGGGGATAATCCCCCCCAACATGGCACTGATTACTCTCTTAGACGCCCAACTCGCATTTGGACACGTACCCCTGCTCGACCACGCAGGCTTCTCACTCGAAACCGCAGACCGCGTCGGATTGATCGGACGCAATGGCGCCGGCAAGTCGTCGATGCTCAAAATTCTCGCGGGCATGGAAAAGCCCG
>CAIWRE010000290.1 GCA_903914985.1 uncultured beta proteobacterium
CGTTTTTGGTGCCCACCACCACACCGGGCTATGTGGTGGCGCGGCTGGAAGACAAGCTGGGCCAGCACTCCAGCGACACAGCGCAAATCAATTTTGACAACTGCCGCATTCCGGCCGAGAACCTGATTGGAAAAGAGGGCGAGGGCTATGGCATTGCCCTGGGCGGGCTGGAGGGCGGGCGCATTGGCATTGCCGCGCAAAGCGTGGGCATGGCGCGCAGCGCGCTGGACGTGGCCATTGCCTACTCCAAAGACCGCCAAAGCTTTGGCCAGCCCATTTTCAACCACCAGGCCGTAGGCTTTCGGCTGGCCGACTGCGCCACGCAGCTCGAGGCTGCACGCCAGCTGATTTGGCACGCCGCCGCCCTGCGCGACGCCGGACGCCCCTGCCTGAAAGAAGCCGCCATGGCCAAACTGTTTGCCAGCGAAATGGCCGAACAAGTCTGCAGCGCCGCCATCCAAACCCTGGGCGGCTACGGCTATGTGAGCGACTTCCCCGTAGAGCGAATCTACCGCGACGTGCGCGTGTGCCAAATCTACGAAGGCACGAGCGACGTGCAGAAAATCATCATTCAGCGGGGGATTTAGGGCGGGGTGCCCATGAATGTAAGAGGCGGGTTTGTAGGGCATCACGAACACTGAAGCGACATTCCGTTTATGGATGCCAAAGCGAAATGCCAAGGGGCGTTGCGCATCTTTTCGCTGTTTCGATCAAACTACCCTGCCCAGTGCATTTCGTCGTCTAAATTGGGAATCCCAAGATATGCGCTAGGCTACATTACGGAAGGCCTCAGAAGGAACCTTCTTCCCCCGTCCCGTGACACAAATGCACACCATTCAATTAGGGAGCCCATACCGTGGATTTCATTGACAACCTTCGCGTCCTCGCTACGCGCATTGCTAACACGCGCGCGGTCATTCAAACTGAGGAAGCGACAAAGAACGCGATGATCATGCCGCTGATCCAGATCCTTGGGTACAACGTTTTTGATCCGCTTGAGGTGACACCCGAGTTAGTCGCTGACGTAGGTACGAAGAAAGGTGAGAAGGTTGACTACGCAATCCTAAAGGACGGCAAGCCGATAATTCTCTTCGAGTGCAAAAAGGCAGGTGGCGACTTGAACATAAACCACGCGGGCCAGCTCTTCCGCTATTTTCACGTCACCGCAGCACGATTCGGTGTTCTGACAAATGGTCTGGTCTATCGGTTCTTCACTGATTTAGAGCAACCGAACAAGATGGACGAGAAGCCCTTCTTTGAGTTCAACATTCTTGACTTCAAAGATCGGGATGTAGAGGAACTTAAGAAATTTGCCAAGTCTGCATTCGATTTGGAGACGATCCTTACTACCGCCAATGAACTTAAGTACACCCGAGCGATTCAGACTAAATTGAATGAGTGGATGGTCAGTCCATCAGAGGACTTTGTTCGCATGGTGTCTTCAGAGCTTTTGGGCACAAAGCGATTTACGCCAGCGGTCCGCGATCAATTCACCCTTATAACGCGGCGAGCGTTTGAGCAACTTGTCGGTGAAAAGATCAACGAACGCCTGAAGGGTGCAATGGCTCCTGAGTCAGTCACCGTCCAAGAAGTCGCGGAAGTCCTGCTGTCGCCGAAGGTCACGCCGGAAGCGGCGGCAACCCCCGCTGAGCCACAGGTGGTCACTTCCTTGGAAGAACTGGAAGGTTTCCACATCGTTCGCGCAATAGTCCGAGGGCTTGTATCAACCAAGCGAATCGTCATGCGTGACGCGCAGAGCTACTGCGCCATCCTGCTTGACGACAACAATCGGAAGCCAATTTGTAGACTTCGATTCAACAACCGGGAAAAGCTTCGTCTTGGACTGTTCAACGAAAAGAAGGAAGAGGAACTTGTAAATATTGAATCGCCAGACGATATTTACAACTATGCGGCGCAAATTCAAAGCGCGCTCAAATCCTATTTGCCGCAATCTGAGGGTTAGCCCCTCGCGTAAGCGGGGCGCCGATGGCGGGCCACCAGGCCGTGTTTTGGCGGTACAAACAAGCCCCCAACCATCCGGAGACCATATGGAACCCATCGAGGCTCGATCAGATATCAGAACCAAGTTCTTCCCAGTCAGCCCGGCAAAGCTGTTCGCCGCCATGAGCGACGCGAACTGCATTGCTAAATGGTGGGGTCCCGATGGGTTCACAAACACGATTCACACCTACGACTTTGTGCCCGGCGGAAGTTGGCAGCTGACGATGCATGGACCTGACGGAACGGACTACCCCACCGAAAACCGCTTCGTACGTCTAGTCAAGGATCAACTCTTTGAAATTGAACACCTCAATGGGCATCACTTTGTTCTCACCTTGGAACTTCAGACACATGGTGAGGGCACGCAAGTCATGTGGCGGCAAACTTTTGATACCGAAGAGCACTACAAGCAATTGGCAACGTTTGTCGCAGCAGCGAACGAACAGAATCTTGGGAGGCTTGCGGCCCAAGTTGCGCATGCCGAAAGTGCGGCCTAACCTGCTGCGAATTGGCCAGGTCATCTAACCACTATGGCAGCAGCACACCATGTCCGCGGCTCGCCCCCACGTTTGGCCAAGCCAGGATCGCAGCCCATGCCTAGTCACTATCATTTGTGCAAACATACCCGCATCATTTCGGCACGCAAGGCGACCAAGCGCGAAGGCGCGTTTTATCGAGGTGGACAACCATGAAATCAGAGTACGACCTTTCCAAACTGAAGTCTCGCAAGAATCCCTATGCGTCCAAGCTAAAAAGGCCTGTGACCATGCGTCTTTCTGAGGACGTTGTGGACTATTTCAAGGGAATGGCCGATGAATCCGGCGTCCCCTATCAGAGTTTGATTAACTTGTACCTGCGCGACTGTCTTGCCAAAAGTCGGAAAGTGCAAATCAACTGGCCACAGGCTGCCTGATAAGGTGTTCGCCCCGTACGGGCAACAGCAGAAAATCGCTTCACTTCGGGTGTTGCCGATAGCATACGCAGCCGTTAACCCTTCGCTCATGCTGCGCGCCAGCGGCGTGTCCCGCTGGTCGGCTGGCGCAGAAGTCCAAGGACAATTCATGAATCCAACCGATCTCGCCATTCCGATTCTGCCAAGTCGCTCAATGCAGAAGACAACCGCCTTCTATCAAGCCATGGGCTTCGAAGGAAGACCGTGTTGATTGGCATTAAAAACTGAGCCGCTATGTCGGACCTTCACACGCTAGTTTTCACCAAATCTGTCACCTACCGCCGAGGCCAATCATGTACATGCCACCCGGATTCAACACCGTTACCCCGTACTACTTCGTCAATGACGCCGAGTCCATGGTGGCCTTCCTGGTCCACGGTCTTGGGGGCGAAGAAACCTGCCGCACCATGCGCGGCGACGGGCTGATTCAAAACGTGCAGGTCAGGCTTGGAACATCCACGGTGATGGTCAGCGAAGCCACAGCGCGCTACCCCGCGATGGCGTCGGCCTTCTACCTCTACGTGCCAGACGCCCATGCCGCCATGAACCGCGCGCTCCAAAACGGCGCAACCCTGGAAATGCCCGTCGCCGACATGCCCTACGGCGACCGGCAGGGTGGTGTGCGGGACCCGCATGGCAATATCTGGTGGATTTCGCAGCGCACTGTTGAGGAGCCGTACACGCCGTGAGGCAATGACGTTTGTGGTGACAAAAGGCACACACTGCATTAATATTCGGTCATGAAACCGTTTCGCTGGAGTGCTGAAAAAAGCGCCGCTCTCAAAGAGCAGCGCGGGGTTTCCTTTGAAAGCATCGTGGTTGCCGTAGAGGCGGGTGGACTGCTAGACATCCTCGCGCACCCCAATACTAAGAAGTACGAACATCAACAGGTATTGGTTGTCTGTCTAGACAACTACATCTACCTGGTGCCGTTCGTTGAGGATGAAAGCAGCTACTTTTTGAAAACGGTGATTCCAAGTTGTAAGGCCACCCGCACCTATTTGCCACCAGGAGTTCAAGATGCCAATGACTGACATAAACGAAGAAGAAATTCTCAACGCCTTTGACAAAGGACGGCTCAAGTCGGTGGCCACCAAAAGCGAGTTGGCCAAATTCAAGGCGGCAGCGCGAGCCACAGCCATTAAAGATCGGCGTGTGAACATCCGCCTGTCTACCGGCGACCTGAATGACATTCAAGTCAAAGCGCTTGAGGAAGGCATTCCGTATCAAACGCTGATTGCGAGTGTCTTGCACAAGTACGTGACAGGTCGACTCGCCGAGCTGCCCTCCGGCGGCAAGGTACGCGGTTCGTCGGCAGCGAAAAGCGGCAATGTTTAAATGTCCTCCTGCCGATTTAGCCCGACGTTAGGTGGCATAAATCCAAAGGAGACGATTCTCATGACCGAGCACCCGATTGCCACCTGGCACCGCATGATCCACGACCGCAGCCCCGTTGGCCTGGATGCGCTGCTCGACGAAAACGCCGTTTTTCTGTCGCCGGTCGTTCATGCGCCGCAAGTGGGTCGCAAGCTCACGGCCAAGTACCTGTCTGCCGCATTGCACGTGTTCGTCAACCCCACGTTTCACTACGTGCGCGAGATCATCGGCACCAACGACGCGATGCTCGAATTTGAGACAGAGATTGACGGCATCGTGGTCAACGGTGTGGACATCATCAAGTGGAACGAGGCGGGCAAGATTACAGAGTTCAAAGTGATGCTGCGCCCGCTCAAGGCGGTCAACCTCATCCACCAGATGATGGGCGCCATGCTGCAGGCGAGGTAACTATGTCAAAAACGCACAAAAACACCATTTGCCTCTGGTACGACGGCGACGCCGAATCGGCCGCAGCGTTCTACGCAGCCACTTTCCCCAATTCGTCGGTGGACTCTGTGCACCGCGCGCCGGGGGACTACCCCTCAGGCAAGCAAGGCCAGGTGCTCACGGTGCAATTCACGGTGCTGGGCATTCCCTGCCTTGGCATCAACGGCGGCCCCATGTTCAAGCACTCCGAGGCGTTCTCTTTCCAGGTGTCCACCGCCGACCAAGCCGAGAC
>CAIWRE010000291.1 GCA_903914985.1 uncultured beta proteobacterium
TCGGTGCGGCTGCAACCCGGTGCGCGCCTGAAGCAATCCACGATTTACCGCATCGTGGACACCATCCGCACCCAGCAATCCATCTACAAAAAAGCCGGTTCAGTGCACGGCTGTGCGCTGTTTTCCTCTGCAGGAGACCTGATCTATTTTGTAGAGGACGTGGGCCGCCACAACGCCGTGGACGCCATTGCCGGAATGATGTGGCTGGACGGACTGACAGGCGGTGACGCCATTTTTTACACCACCGGGCGCCTTACCTCCGAGATGGTCATCAAGGGCGCGCAGATGGGCATCCCTTTTCTGCTCTCACGCAGCGGCACCACCGAGATGGGCCATTCCGTGGCGCAGCAGGTAGGCATGACCCTGCTGTCCCGCTGCACGGGGCGGCATTTTTTATTGCTGGCTGGCGGGGAGCGTTTGGTGCGCGACGTGGCTGCAGACGAACGGCACCTGCGCGCGGACTGAACCTGCATGGGCGTGCTGCATGCAACGGGTGAGGCGCTTACCCTGGCACTGTCGGGCGATGCCGCGCTACTGGCCATCATCGGCGTTTCCCTGCGCACCACGCTGGTCAGCCTGGTGATGGCTTTTCCGCTGGCCGTCGCGGCGGGTTACTGGCTGGCAACCACACGAAGCCCCGCGCGCGCAGTATGCATCTGGCTGGTGCAGACGGCGCTATCACTACCTACGGTGCTCATCGGCTTGCTGCTGTATCTGCTGTTGTCGCGTGCGGGCCCGCTTGGCAACCTGCACTGGCTGTTCACCCAGCCGGGCATCGTGGCCGGGCAGATGCTGATTGGTTTGCCCCTGATGACCGCGCTCATCCTGCACAGTGTGCAGGCGGTGGACCGGCGCATTGCGGAAACGGCCATCGTTCTGGGCGCAGGGCGCGCCCGAACCGCGGTCACAGTGCTGTTCGAGGCGCGCTTCGGCATTGTGGCTGCGTTGGTGCATGGCTTTGGCCGCGTCGTGTCGGAAGTGGGTTGTGCACTGATGGTAGGCGGCAATATCGCCGGCGAAACGCGCACCATCACCACCGCCATTGCGCTGGAAACCAGCAAAGGCGAGTTTGCCCAGGGCATTGCGCTGGGCCTGGTGCTGATTACGATTGCGCTAGTGGTCAACGCCGCGCTGGTGCTGCTGCAGGGGCAGGCGCGGCATGTGCCGGCGGGTGCGGCATGACCGCCTTGCTCGAACTTGCCGGTGTTTGCAAGTCCTTTGGCGAACGCATCCTGCTGGACCTGGATTCGGTGCGCATCGACACCGGCTGCGCTTACGCCCTCACGGGCATCAACGGCAGCGGCAAGAGCACGCTCATGCGCATCCTGTGCGGGCTGGAGCCGGCCTCCGTCGCAAGTTCGCACTGGAAGGGCGCGCCGATCCGGTGGTCTCCCTATTCCGGCCTGCTCCGGCAATCCGTGGTTTATGTACACCAGCACCCCGTGCTGTTCTCCGTGGAGGTAGCGGCTAATGTGGGCTATGGACTGCGGGCGCGGGGCGTTGCGCAGCCACAGCTGCAGGCGCGTGTGCATGAGGCGCTACGTTGGGCCGGCATCGGCCATTTGCGTGGCGCCGCCGTGCGCAACCTCTCCGGCGGAGA
>CAIWRE010000292.1 GCA_903914985.1 uncultured beta proteobacterium
CAAGCCCACAAACAGGAGCAAAGCACGCGCGGCGTTGCTTGCCGCCTTGCGCAGGGACAGTTCACTGCCGGTCGCTGAACGCAGCAAGCGTGCCTCGATTCCGGCAGACATCCACAGCGTCAATATCAAGACGACGCTGGCAGTGAGCAGGCCTTCCACTATCTTGCGCAGCGACAAATGGGATTTGCCCACACTCCAGCCGATTTGGTCCAACACATTCAAAATGGCTGGCAGCAGACCGCTCACCCACAGCACCATCACCAGCCAAGCCAGCCAGGAGATCGTCTGCTCCAGCGCACGCGCCCACCGGGACTGTGAGAACACAACTTGCAGAACCTTGACACCGGTGCGTATGGCCACCAGCGCAATGAGTGCCGGAACACCGACGTCCAAAACCGCGACATTGATATAGCGGTCCAGCACCACGCGGGCGCCATAGCCCAGACACAGCAGCAGCAAGGGGAAAAGCACACCATCAATGTCCTTGCGCCCGAACATGACCGAGCGGTCATCACGCCCCACGGCTTGGCGCAACATGCGCACCATGCCCCAGGCCAAGGCTGCGCACAATGCCAGAGAGACCAGTTCCAGCAACACCGAAGGCTGAGAAAACGCTGACAGCCAGCCTTCAAAGTCGTCAATAGGCTGTGGAATGCGGTTGTGCGCGCTAGACATCGGCCAACACCCGTAGATGCGCCGCCACACTGCGGGCCAAAGCGTCCAGGTGGTAGCCACCCTCCAGACAGGACACGATACGCCCCTGGGCATGGCGCTGTGCCACGGCCTTAATCTGCACGGTCATCCAGGCGTAGTCCGCCTCGACCAAGCCCATCTGTCCCATCTCGTCTTCGCGGTGGGCGTCAAACCCGGCACTGATAAAAACCATCTCCGGCGCAAAAGCTTCCAGGCGCGGCAGCCAGTGGTCTTGCACCACGGCGCGCACTGCGTCGCCCTTGGAGTAGGCGGGCAAGGGTACGTTGACCAGGTTGGGGGCGTCGGACTGCGCGCCTGCGTAGGGGTAAAAGGGATGTTGGAAAAAACTTGCCATCAGGATGCGCGGGTCGCCCGCCACGATGTCCTCGGTACCGTTGCCGTGGTGCACATCAAAATCGATGATCGCCACACGCTGCAGTCCATGGCGCTCCAGCGCATAACGGGCTGCAATGGCCACGTTGTTAAAGAAGCAAAACCCCATGGCCTTGTCGCGGCAGGCGTGGTGGCCGGGGGGGCGCACGGCGCAAAAGGCGTTTTCCAACTCACCAGCCATCACGGCGTCGGTGGCGGCGAGTGCGGCACCGGCTGCGCACAAGGCGGCCTCCCAGGTGTGCACATTCAGGCTCGTATCGGGGTCAATTTGGGCGTGGGTCGGTCCCCCGGCATCCATCTCTTCGCGCAAACCATCGGTGAGCCCGCGGATGGACGCAATGTGCATGCGGCCATGTGCCAGCTCTAAATCGGTGATGGGGGCCGCAGGCGCCTGGTACTGGTGCAAGGCATCCAGCACCCCGGTGGCCAGCAGCCAGTCGTTGATGGCGTCAAGCCGTTCGGGGCATTCGGGGTGGCCCTCGCCCATTTCGTGCCTGCGAAAGATGGGATGGGAGTAATAACCGGTTTTCTGCATGGAGGGTGCGCTGGTTTTCGGGTATGGTCGCCCACTGCCCCAACCCACGCTTTTGCCGCGAGCCAAGGATGCGATTTAGCTTACCACGCGGCCCCGGGCGGGATGGGTGTGTGCCATCACAACTGCGGTGGTTTTTTATGGCATTCATGTTCACAGCCCCTTGACACTCCGACCCGTCAGCATTGCCTTTGTCTGTTGCCTGCTTTTTTCCGGCGGCCAGGCCGGCGCGGCCAAGCGCCCTGCGGCAGATGCCAATGCCAACCTCAGCTACAAAAACAACCCTGCGGTCATGGCCGAGGCCACCGCCATGGCGCAGCGCATGAATGTGCGCCCCGCTTGGGTGCGCAATGTGATCGGCAAAGCCAAGCGCATGCCTGGCGTGATCAAGGCGGTCACACCGGGCCAGGCCTCGGCGGCGCGAGATTGGACGCTGTACCGCAGCCGCGTGGTGGAGCCCAGTCGCATTGCAGCGGGCGCGCGCTTTTGGCAGCACAACGCAGCCACCCTGGCACGCGCTGAGCGTGAAACCGGAGTGAGTGCCGCCACCATCGTTGGAATTTTGGGCATCGAGACGATTTACGGCAAACAGATGGGGGGCTACCGCACCTTGGATGCGCTCAGCACCCTCGCATTTGATTTTCCTGCCGCCCACCCCCGGGCAGCGCAGCGGTCTGCCTACTTCTTGCAGGAGTTGGAAGAATTTTTGCGCCTGTGCAAAACCCAGGGCCGCGACCCCTTGAGCGTGCGCGGCAGCTATGCGGGTGCCATGGGCATGGCGCAGTTCATGCCCTCAAGTTGGCGGCAGTACGCCGTGGACTTTGACGGGGACGGCCGTATTGATTTGTTTGGCAGCCCCGCCGATGCGATTGGCTCGGTCGCGCATTACCTGGCGGCTTTTCATTGGAAGTCTGGCCAGCCAACCCATTACCCGGTGCAATTGGATGCCCTCAAGCTTGACCTGCCCGGCCTGCTGAAAAACGATATTGTTCCCAGCCTCAGCCCGGCAGACATGCGAGACAAGGGCGCGACCGTTGGTGATGGCGGCGACCAACATCCCGGATTGCTGGCCCTGATCGAACTCCCCAACGCCGACCGCCCTGCGCAATACGCAGCCGGAACCGACAACTTCTACACCATCACCCGCTACAACTGGAGCAGCTTTTACGCCATGGCGGTGATTGAGCTGGGGCAGGCGGTGGAGCGGGAAATGCCCAACAAGCGCTGAGTGCTTAGAACCATGAATCCTTTGAACGCCAAA
>CAIWRE010000293.1 GCA_903914985.1 uncultured beta proteobacterium
CTCATTTACCAAGACGTTGCAGGCATGAAAAAAGCCGTGGGTTCGCTCAATCCGGCCATAGCCGACTTTGACGCCTCGTGTTTTGATGGCGTCTACGTGACCGGCGACATCACCAGCGACGACATCACCCGCCTGAGTGCCACCCGCGGCGGCAGTGAAGAAGAACAAGAAGACGCCTCACGCCTGGCCCTGCCCAACCACCAAGATTCGTGAACCACCGCCGCCATGACCGAAGCCCATCCACCCCATCCGCTGCACCCCGACACGCTGGCCGTGCGCGAAGCCGTCGCCCGCAGCCAGTACGGCGAGAACTCTGAAGCGCTGTACCTGACCAGCGGCTATGTGCAGCCGTCCGCCGCTGCGGCCGCGGTCCGCTTTGCAGGAGAAGAAGAGGGCTTTACCTACGGCCGCTACGGCAACCCGACGGTTGCCAGTTTCGAGAAGCGCCTGGCCGCCATGGAGGGCACCGAAGCCTGCATTTCCACCGCCTCGGGCATGTCCGCCATTCTCATGATGTGCATGGGTTTGCTCAAGGCCGGCGACCATGTGGTCTGCTCGCAGTCCATGTTCGGCTCGACCATCAAACTGATCGGCTCTGACCTGGCCAAGTTTGGCGTGGAGTCCAGCTTTGTGCCCCAGACCGATGTGGCGGCCTGGGCTGCTGCTGTGCGCCCCAACACCAAGCTGTTGTTTGCCGAAACGCCTACCAACCCTTTGACCGAGGTGTGCGACATCCGCGCGCTGGCCGATATTGCCCACGCAGCCGGAGCGCTGCTGGCGGTGGACAACTGCTTTGCCACACCGGCTTTGCAGCGCCCGGTGCAGTGGGGTGCGGACATCATAATGCATTCAGGCACCAAATATTTGGACGGCCAGGGCAGGGTCATGGCCGGCGCCTTGTGCGCCAGCCAGCAACTCATCACCGAGAAATTTTTGCCGGTGCTCAAAAGCGCGGGCATGACGCTGGCGCCGTTCAACGCCTGGGTGGTGCTCAAAGGCCTGGAGACCTTGGACATTCGCATGCGTGCCCAAAGCGCCAATGCATTGCACCTCGCGCACTGGTTGGAAAAGTGCGGTGCGGTGCAGCGTGTTTTTTACCCCGGTTTGGCCAGCCATCCACAGCATGCGCTGGCCATGGCGCAGCAGTCGGCGTGCGGCGGTGCGGTGCTGTCGTTTGAGGTGAAAGCCGAGGGCCCTGAACAAGCCCGGGCACGCGCTTTTCATGTGCTGGATTGCATGCAGACCCTGTCCCTCAGCACCAACCTGGGTGACACCAAAACGCTGGTCGCGCATCCCGCGAGCACTTCGCACGGCCGCCTGACCGAAGCGCAGCGCAGTGCCGCTGGCGTAACTCAGGGTCTGGTTCGCGTGGCTGTGGGCCTGGAACATATTGACGACATCACGGCCGACCTGGCCCGCGGACTGGACACTTTCTGACTATGAGCAAAACCCGCACGCGCTTTGCGCCTTCGCCCACGGGCTTTATCCACCTGGGCAATATCCGCTCGGCGCTGTATCCGTGGGCCTTTGCCCGCGCCACCGGCGGCGACTTTATTTTGCGCATTGAAGACACCGACCAGGACCGCTCCACGCAGGCGGCGGTGGATGTGATTATTGAAGGCATGCGGTGGCTGGGGCTGGATTATGACGAAGGCCCGTTCTACCAAATGCAGCGCATGGAACGCTACAAAGAAGTGCTGCTGCAACTCGTGGCCGATGGCTGGGTCTACCCCTGCTACATGTCCATGGAGGAACTCGACGCCCTGCGCGAGCGGCAAATGCAGGCCAAAGAAAAGCCGCGTTACGACGGCACCTGGCGCCCGGCGCCCGGCAAGACGCTGCCGCCGGTGCCGCCGGGCGTGGCGCCGGTGCTGCGCTTCATGAACCCGCAGGGCGGCTCGGTGGCTTGGGACGACAAGGTCAAGGGGTGTATCGAAATCAGCAACGACGAGCTCGATGATCTGGTGATCGCCCGCCCTGCACAGCCGGGTGAGGTGGTGGGCACACCGACCTACAACTTTTGCGTGGTGGTGGACGATGTGGACATGGACATTACCCACGTTATTCGCGGCGACGACCATGTGAACAACACGCCACGCCAGATCAACATCTTCCACGCGCTGGGCAAAACGCCTCCGGTCTATGCCCACTTGCCCACGGTGCTCAATGAGCAGGGCGAAAAAATGAGCAAGCGCAATGGCGCCAAGGCTGTGACGCAGTACGCATTAGAGGGCTACCTGCCCGACGCCATGGTCAACTACCTGGCCCGACTAGGTTGGAGCCACGGTGATGCAGAAATCTTCAGCCGCGCGCAATTTCTGGAGTGGTTCAACCTGGACCACCTGGGGCGCAGCGCCGCGCAGTTCGACGAAGCCAAATTGCGCTGGGTGAACGGCCAGCACCTGAAGGCCATGTCCGGCGACGCGTTGGCGCCGCTGGTACAGGCCCAGTTGGAGCGAATGGGTGTTGCCGCTGACGCCAAACTGCCGGCTTTGTGCGACTTGCTGAAGGACCGCTGCGATACCACCGTAGCGCTTGCAGACTGGGTTTCTCGCTTCTATACCGACGTGCAACCCGACGCGGCGGATGTGGCCCAGCATGTGACTCCTGCCGTGCACCCTGCGTTGCAGTTGCTGCGTCAGCAACTCATTACGTGTGATTGGGA
>CAIWRE010000294.1 GCA_903914985.1 uncultured beta proteobacterium
ACCACAAGACCAGCTGCCCCTGGAAAGGGCAGGCAAGTTATTACTCGCTCATCGTCAACGGTGACCTGAATCCCGACGCCGCGTGGTACTACGCTGAGCCCAAAGAGGCGGCCGCTCATATCAAGGGCTACGTGGCGTTCTGGAAAGGCGTGCAGGTGAGCTAATGCGCGAGCAACCTATTCACGGTGTTTGCAACTTTGCGCAGCGCAGAGATACTTAATAGGGAGCCCTGATTCGTAGTTCACGGAAAAGTAATACGCGCTCTTTGGGCATCAGCCACTTTCCAAGTTCTACATGACGTCCCGACTCATCGATCCGAATCAGGGATCGAGGCTCTGCCGTCATAGAAATACGAAAAAGACCCCTCGTGAATCGATGCTCCATGGACTTGCCCCGGCGCTCCTGTCGCACGATCAGGTTTTTATCCAACAGCATGATCTCGTCGAAATCGCAGACTGTTTGCGCATGAATATAAAAGACGACCGCGAGCAGAATTGATTCAAGCAAAGAAAAAGGCATCACCCAAGGTGCGCCCATCGCCCAAAAAAACAGGCCAATTAGCATGGAGACGCCAGCAATGAGCCCCAGTACGGTGGCCATCACCTTAGGCGTAGACGAACATTGAGGACTGATGCGGTGGTACATGGTGAGCGGCCGATTATAAAAACTCAATCGGAGTCGCCACGCCGCATCTGCGCCTAGCCTACGGCTTGTGCGCCGGCAGCGTCACCGGCTTGGAGCCCAGGTGCATGCCCGAGTCCAGCAAGAGGAACTCACCGGTCACCGTGTGCGCAGCATCCAGCAGCCAGATGATGGACTCGGCCACGTCTTCGGCGGTGCATGCGCGCTGCAACGGCGTTGAGCGCTCGTAAGACGCTTTGACCATTTCATAACCCTGCTGGCCAATACCATCCTTGAACCAGCGGGTGGTGATCAGGCCGGGGCAGACCGCGTTCACGCGAATGTGGGGGGCCAGCTCGCGGGCGAGGTGCAGCGTCATGGAATTGACGGCACCTTTGGACGCCACATAGGGCACCGACGATCCGATGCCCAGCGCTCCCGCCACCGACGACACGTTGACGATGGCACCCTGCTGCGCCTTGAGGTGTGGCACGGCTGCGCGCGTCATTTGAAACGTGCCCACCACGTTCACGCCAATGATGTGTTGAAACACACTGGCGTCCAGCGCGTCCCAATTGCCAGCGCCCGCAAAGGTGGTAATACCTGCGTTATTCACCAGACCGTCCAGCCGCTGCCAGCGCGACACGGCGGCGTCCACCATCGCGCGGCAGGCCGTGTCGTCCGCCACATCGCCTTGTACCAGGAGCGTGTCGGCTCCTGCTGCGCGGCAAGCGGCCTCGGTCTCCTGGGCCTCGGCGGCGCTTTTGGAATAGTTAATCAGCACGTTGTAACCCCGGCGCGCCAGGCCCAGGGCGGTGGCTGCTCCGACCCCGGTGGCCGAGCCTGTGACGATGGCTGCTTTGCGTTGGTTCATGTGTCTATCCTTTTATTGTGGGTTGAACCGGCCGCATTGTGCCCCTCGAACAGTGATTTAGGCCAACCGCTCCACATCGTCATGCAGCCAAGCACCTGCTTCCAGCGCACGTAAAAAGGGGCAGGGGTTGCCGTGGCCTACCTGCACTTGCAGCGGTGCAACAGAAAGGGGGTCTTGAGTGGCGTCTGGTTAAGAGTGTCAGATCCGCAACCTGACCTACAGGCAATGCCCCGCAGTCGCGTTTTCGTCGTGCTTGCCCTTTAAACTGACCAGTTACGCACCCCGGCGTGCACCCTATTTCTGTTTCAGCACCGGATTGACCATGCCCATGTTCCAAACCCTTCCCACTTTCTCTGCCAGTCGCCAGGCCAAATTCACCCTGACCACCTTGGCGCTGGCCGCATTGCTGGCAGCGTGCGGCCCCGGCGCTGCACCGTCTGCGGGTGGACCGGGCGCGGGCGGCGGAGCACCCCCGCCCGCCGAAGTGGGGGTGGTGACGGTGAGTACCGGCGATGTGGGATTGATTACCGAGCTGCCGGGCCGTCTGGAAGCTTCGCGTGTGGCGCAGGTGCGGGCGCGGGCGGCGGGCATTTTGCAGCGACGCCTGTTTGCCGAGGGCAGCAGTGTAAAAGCCGGTCAACTGCTGTTTGAAATCGACGAC
>CAIWRE010000295.1 GCA_903914985.1 uncultured beta proteobacterium
AACCAATCAAGGTCTGAGCACCTTTGCGAATTTCCAGGAGCTCGGGCAACTCGCCAAAGGTCCAGGCGGTAAAGCGCTGGTCCACCACCTTGGCGGCGCTGGGCGCAGCAGAAGGCTTGTCCGCTGCCGGTGCAGCACGGGCTGCGGGCTGTTCGGCGGCGGTGTTTGCCGTGGCGGGCGGGACAGGCGGCACAGGCGCAGCGCCCTGCCCCAGCTTCAACGATGCCAGCGCTTGAAACGCCCCGCGTGCCTGCTTGCCCCACTCGGCCTTCAGTGCACCCAGGTTGCGGCTTTGGCCCAGCTGGCGTCCGTGTTCGTCCACCACCTTGAAATTCATGAAAAAGTGCGGGCTCAGCATGTCGGTTTTGATGTCCGCCCGCACGATGTCCAGCGATGTCGCTTCACGCACCAGCTTCAATACCGCGTCCACCAAGCTGCCTGCGCCAAAGCGCTCGTCGCTCAGGGCTGCGGCCATGCGTGCAGCGGTGTCGGGCAGCGGCACCAAACGCGAGCGGGGCCGCTGGTGCAAGGTCTTGAGCAGGGCTTGAATTTTTTCTTTCAGCATGCCAGGCACCAACCATTCGCCGCGTTCCTCGCTCACTTGGTTGAGGACAAACAGCGGCACCGTCACGGTCACACCGTCCAACGCATCGCCTGGCGCATGCAGGTAACTGGCCTGGCAATCCACGCCGCCCATGCGCAAGGTTTTGGGAAACATGGCGGTGGTAATGCCCGCCGCCTCGTGGCGCATCAGCTCGTCGCGGGTAAGCAGCAACAGCTGGGGCTGCTTTTTCACCTCTTCGCGGTACCAGCGTTCGCAGCTAAATCCACTGCACACATCGGCCGGCAGCTGCTGGTCGTAAAAAGCGTAAATCAGCTCCTCGTCCACCAGCACGTCCTGGCGGCGGGCCTTGTGTTCGAGCTCCTCCACCTGTTTGATGAGCTTGCGATTGGCCGCCAAAAATGGCAGCGGACTCTCCCACTGACCCGCCACCAGCGCCTCACGGATGAACACCTCGCGCGCACCGGCCAGGTCCACCCGACCGTAGTTGACCCGCCGCCCGCTGTAGACCACGATGCCATAGAGCGTGGCGCGCTCCAAGGCGACGACTTCGGCCGCTTTTTTCTCCCAATGCGGGTCCAGCAACTGTTTCTTGAGCAAATGCCCGCCCACCTGTTCCAGCCACTGCGGGTCAATATTGGCAATGCCGCGGCCGAACAGGCGCGTGGTCTCCACCAGCTCCGAGGCCACGATCCAACGCCCCGGCTTTTTGGCCAGGTGCGCGCCCGGATGCGCAAAAAACTTGATGCCACGCGCCCCCAGGTATTCGCCCTGTTGGCCTTCGTTCTCGACCTTGCAGCCCACATTGCCCAGCAGCCCTGCCAGCATGGACAAATGCAATTGCTCGTACGACGCAGGCGTGGTGTTCAGCCGCCACTTGTGCTCGGCCACCACGGTGTGCAGCTGGCTGTGAATATCTTTCCACTCGCGCAGCCGGCGCACGTTGACAAAGTTTTGGCGCAGCAGTTGCTCGTATTGGCGGTTGCTGAGCTTGTGTGTCGGGGCAATGGGGGTCGGACCCCGATTTCGCGCAGCGAAACTCGGGCTCTGCCCCCCATTGCTCCGCCCGTCTGGTGAATTGGGGTCAGAGCCCGAGTTTCGCTTTGCGAAATCGGGATCCGACCCCAATTCACCAGACCCCGATTTACGTTCGCCACGCGCGTCCGCGATCCATTTCCATAACTTCAGGTAGCCGCTGAACTCACTCTTCTCGTCGTCAAACTTGGCGTGCGCCTGGTCGGCTTGAGCTTGCATGTCCATGGGGCGGTCGCGCACGTCTTGCACGCTGAGCGCCGAGGCAATGACCAGCACCTCGTCCAGCGCCTGGCGGCTGCGCGCTTCCAAGATCATGCGGCCTACACGCGGGTCCAGCGGCAGGCGCGCCAGCTCGATGCCCAGCGGCGTGAGCTCGTTGTCGTCGTCGACTGCGCCGAGCTCGTTGAGCAACTGGTAGCCATCGGCAATGGCGCGCCCGGAAGGCCGCTCGATGAAGGGAAAGTCTTCCACCACGCCCAGGCACAGCGACTTCATTCGCAAAATCACGCCGGCCAGAGAGGATCGCAAGATTTCAGGGTCGGTAAACCGGTCGCGGCCGTCAAAATCTTTTTGCTCGTAGAGGCGAATACACACGCCGTCGGCCACCCGGCCGCATCGCCCGGCGCGTTGGTTGGCCGAGCTTTGGCTGATGGGCTCCACCAGCAGCTGCTCCACCTTGCTGCGAAAGCTGTAACGCTTGATGCGCGCCGTGCCCGCGTCGATCACATAGCGAATGCCGGGCACTGTGAGCGAGGTCTCCGCCACGTTGGTCGCCAGCACCACGCGCCGGCCGGTGTGGCCGTCAAAAATGCGGTCCTGCTCGGCTGGGCTCAATCGCGCAAACAGCGGCAGCACCTCGCAGCCGCGCATCACCGGCTGGTGGCTTAGATGGCGGCGCAGGTGGTCGGCCGCCTCGCGGATCTCGCGCTCGCCGGGCAGGAACACCAAAATATCTCCCCCCACGCCGCCACGCCATAGCTCGTCCACACCGTCGGCGATCGCGTCATTCAGGTCGTACTCGCGGCTTTCTTCAAAGGGGCGGTAGCGCTGCTCGACCGGGAACATGCGGCCGGACACCATGATCACCGGCGCAGGCACGGATGGCCCCCACGCTCCGCGCTGCGCGTCGTCGCTGCCCCCCGAGGGGGCGTCGCCTGCCTTGGGGCGGCCCGGCGGCAGGCGTTTTCGCGTAGCAAAGTGGTCGGCAAAGCGCTGCGCGTCAATGGTGGCCGATGTGACGATGACTTTCAGATCGGGCCGACGCGGCAGGATTTGGCGCAGGTAGCCCAGCAAGAAGTCAATGTTGAGGCTGCGTTCGTGCGCCTCGTCAATGATGATGGTGTCGTAGGCCTGCAGCAGCGGGTCGGTCTGCGTCTCGGCCAGCAAAATGCCGTCGGTCATCAGCTTGACCGAGGCGTCCCTCGATAACCGGTCCTGAAAGCGCACTTTGAAACCCACCACCTCGCCCAGCGGAGTCTTGAGCTCCTCGGCAATGCGCTTGGCCACGCTGCTGGCCGCAATGCGCCGGGGCTGGGTGTGGCCAATCAGCTTGCCGCGCGGCGCGGGCCGGCCGTCGGGCAGCGCGGTGGGGTAATTGCACAGCCCGCGCCCCATGGCCAGGGCAATTTTGGGCAACTGCGTGGTTTTACCCGAACCCGTCTCACCACACACGATGATGACCTGGTGCTGTGCCAGCGCCGCCATGATCTCTTCGCGCCGGGCGGAGACTGGCAGGTTCTCGGGGAATTCGATGTGCAGTTTGGAAGCCATTGCCTTGATTATCGGTCAACTCACAGACTCACGGTTTCACATGATTATGTGAAGTCGTGTGATTGAATGCTACACTCTCGGACAGACTTACCTGGAGCATGGCGATGTCCAACCTCACTGTTTCTTTAGATGACGAACTGATCAAGCAAGCCCGCATTCGGGTCGCACAGCAAGGCACATCCCTCAGCGCCAAGGTGCGGGAGCTCCTGCAGCAATACGTCAACGGAACAGACGACGCGACCAAGCGCTTGCGCGAGGAAGCAACGGCCCATCTCATGCTGGCCATTGAGAGCGCCACCTTGGCAACGCAAACGCCCGCTCCCTCCTACAACGCACCCGGAAAGTCCACGCTGCGCGAAGAGCTCTATGCCGATGACTTTCGCGCCAAGGGCCGCAAAGCAGTTGGCCTGCCTACCGACCTTGCGCAGCAGGCACCCCAGTGAGCGTGTTTTTTGACACCAACATCCTGGTGTATTGCACAGACACGTCGGCGCCTGAAAAACAGGCTGCCGCAAGAGCGCTGGTGGCACAAGCCAGCGTCAGCGGGGAGGCCATGGTGAGCACGCAGGTGCTGATTGAGCTTTTCAACGTACTGACACGCAAACAACAGATGCCCGCTGCGCATGCCAAAGCGCTGGTCACGGCTTACACCGGGTGGGCCGTGGTGCCCAGCGAGGTCTCACTTGTCACGGCAGCGATTGAAAAATCAATACAACACCAGCTTTCCATTTGGGATGCCATGGTGATTGAAGCCGCGTTGCGCGGCGGAGCACACACGATCTATACCGAGGACTTGACCCACGGGCAGAGTTTTGATTCGCTCACTTTGGTGAATCCGTTTGTTTCTTTGTAGTGCCATGCGGGCATTGGTAACACCGAAGTACACGCGCACCTCCCCGCTTTCGGTACATTAGCGTCACTCAGCCATCCATCAGCCTCACGCGCCGCCCATGACCTCTGTCTTTAATTTCACCTTCGTCCCCTGGTTCCGGTCGGTGGCGCCCTACATCCACAAGTTCCGCAACCAGACCTTTGTGGTGGGTATTGCGGGCGAGGCGGTGGCGGCCGGCAAGCTGCCGCATTTGGCGCAAGACCTGGCCATGATCCAGAGCATGGGCGTCAAGATCGTGCTGGTGCACGGCTTTCGGCCCCAGGTGAACGAGCAGTTGCAAGCCAAGGGCCATGTGCCCAAGTATTCGCACGGCATCCGAATTACCGACGAGGTGGCTCTGGACTGCGCGCAAGAGGCCGCCGGGCAGCTGCGATATGAGATTGAGGCTGCGTTCAGCCAGGGCCTGCCCAATACGCCGATGGCGGATTCCACCGTGCGGGTGATCTCTGGCAACTTCATCACCGCACGGCCCGTGGGCATTGTGGATGGGGTGGATTTTCAGCACTCGGGCGTGGTGCGCAAGGTGGACACGGCGGGCATCACCAAGGTGCTTGATATGGGCGCCATGCTGCTGCTCTCGCCCTTTGGCTTTTCACCGACCGGCGAGGCCTTTAACCTGACCATGGAAGAGGTTGCCACGTCTGTGGCCTGCGCTCTGCAAGCCGACAAGCTGATTTTCTTGACCGAAATTCCGGGTTTACGCACGCGGCCTACCGAGCCTGCAAGCGAGGACAACCCCATCGACACCGAGCTGCCCTTGGCGGCGGCGGAAGAACTGCTGTCCGAACTGCCCCCCGCCACCGAGCCCACCGACCCCGGCTTCTATTTGCAGCACTGCGTGAAGGCGTGCAAAGAAGGCGTGGAGCGCAGCCACATCATTCCCTACTCGGTGGACGGCGCCATATTGCTGGAGGTGTATGTGCACGACGGCATCGGCACCATGGTGGTGGACGAAAAACTCGAAGAATTGCGTGAAGCCACCGAAGACGATGTGGGCGGCATTTTGAAGCTCATTGCGCCCTTTGAGCAGGACGGCACATTGGTCAAGCGCAGCCGCACCGAGATCGAACGCGACGCGGGCAGCTACACCGTGATTGAGCACGACGGCGTGATCTTTGCCTGTGCCGCGCTCTACGCCTACCCCGAAGCCAAGACCGCTGAAATGGCAGCGCTTACGGTATCGCCTGACGTGCAGGGCCAGGGTGACGGCGAGCGGGTGCTCAAACGCATTGAACACCGCGCCAAGGCCGCAGGGCTGGACAGCATTTTTGTGCTGACCACGCGCACCACGCACTGGTTCTTAAAGCGAGGCTTTGTGCTGGTCGACCCTGACTGGTTGCCCGACGCCCGCAAGCGCAAGTACAACTGGGACCGCAAGAGCCAGGTGTTGGTGAAAAAGCTGGGCGCTTAGTTCTTGCGCCAGGCGGTCAGCGCCAGCAATGCGGACAGGACTGCGATGCCGCAAAAGCACAGGAAGGACCAGTTGGCAATCGAGCCTCCCAGGAAAGTCCAGTCCACGGCCGAGCAGTCGCCGCTGCCCTTGAACACCATGGGAATCACGCGCTGCAAGGGGAAGTTTTCGATCATTCCGTAAAGGTCGCGGCCACAGGTCAGGGCCTCGGGCGGGTACCACTGCAGCCAGCTTTGGCGTGCCGCCACAAAGGCACCAAAACCACACAGCACCACGAGCAGACCGCTGGCCGCGAGCTGGGCACCCCTGCTGCTGCGCGTGGCCGCCAGCGCCGCCACCAGGGCCACCAGCACCATGCAGTAGCGCTGCACGATGCACATGGGACAGGGCTCCAGGCCCACCACGTGCTGCAAATACAGGCCAAAGGCCAGCAGCGCGATGCAGCCCAGGCTGATCAGCACAAAAAAGCGACGCGGAAAGTCAGACAGCAGCTGAAAAACAAAGTTCACGCAAATTCCCTGAATGGTTGGCGAAGGTGCCTTGTCCCGATTATCCCGCCAATGCCCTGCGCACGTGGGTGCCTTGGCAAACCGAATAAGATTCGTCCCACGTTTTAACCACCCCTCTTACGACACGAAGGCACCCCTATGGCACGCACCGTTCATTGCATCAAACTTGGCACCGAGGCTGAAGGGCTGGACTTTGCGCCCTACCCCGGCGAGCTGGGCAAGCGCATTTGGGAAAGCGTGAGCAAAGAGGCCTGGGCCGCGTGGCTGAAGCACCAAACCATGCTGGTCAATGAAAACCGCCTTAATCTGGCCGATGCGCGCGCCCGCCAGTACCTGGCGCGTCAAATGGAAAACCACTTTTTCGGTGGTGGTGCCGACGCAGCCCAAGGCTATGTGCCGCCCACGGCCTAAGCCCACGACTTCCCTCTGACACTCCCGTGCTCACGGGCCT
>CAIWRE010000296.1 GCA_903914985.1 uncultured beta proteobacterium
CGATGCCAGACTTGCCGGCGAGAAGATTGGCCCAGGCCTGCTCTACCGTATTGCCGACGGGACTGACACAACCTAAACCTGTAACAACGACGCGACGACGGGACATATTCACCTGTATGGAACTTTGCTGCAATGAATCACTGCATTGCTGCAGCTTTTACTCAAGCCCCGGCGGGCGGCTTTGCATCCGGCAACCAGGGCCCCGTTCGACCACCGACCTGGGCGGCTACGCCTTAGGCCTTTTTATGGGTCGTCGCGTAATCCACAGCGTTTTGAACCGTGGTAATTTTTTCTGCGTCTTCGTCAGGGATTTCGATGCCGAATTCGTCTTCGAGTGCCATTACCAGCTCCACTGTGTCCAGGGAGTCAGCGCCCAAATCGGCGACGAAAGCCTTTTCGTTGGTGACTTGGGACTCTTCAACACCGAGTTGCTCGGCAATGATTTTTTTGACACGTACTTCGATATCGCTCATGGATTCCCTCTGAGGGTTGTGAAACAGTCCGTCATTTTACCAGTGCAAAGCTTAAAAACTTGCGCCAGCGGTCGAACGGACACATCGACCAACACGAAATGCGCACTTTACATGTACATGCCGCCGTTGACATGCAGCTCCTGCCCGGTCACATACGCCGCTTGGGGAGAGGCCAGGTAAGCCACCGCGTGCGCAATATCGGCGGGCTTGCCCAAATGCCCCAAGGGGATTTGGCTTTGCAAGGCGGCTTTTTGCTCAGGCGCCAGCTCAGCCGTCATATCAGTCTCAATAAATCCCGGCGCGACGCAATTGACGGTAATGTTGCGCGAACCCAGCTCACGGGCCAAAGCGCGTGTCATGCCCGCTACACCGGCTTTGGCGGCCGCATAGTTGGCCTGACCAGGGTTGCCAGAGGCGCCCACCACCGAAGTGATGTTGATGATGCGGCCATATCGCTGCTTCATCATGGTGCGCATCACGGCGCGGCTCATGCGAAAGACGCCCTTGAGGTTGGCGTCGATCACCGCATCCCAATCCTCGTCCTTCATGCGCATGGCCAGGTTGTCGCGCGTAATGCCGGCGTTGTTGACCAATATCTGGATGCCACCCCACTCTTTGACGATGCCATCCACCAAGGCATCAGCAGCCGCGCCATCCGTCACATTCAGCACGCGCCCGGCGCAAGCTGGAAACCCGGCCAGCGCTTGCGCCACCGACGATGCACCCGCCTCGGAGGTCGCGGTGCCGATGACCCGCACACCACTTCGCGCCAATTCAAGCGCAATCGCAGCACCAATGCCGCGCGACGCACCGGTCACCAGGGCCACTTGGCCTGCAAAAACGGCTTGGGTCATGCCAGCGCTCCTTGAACTTCCGCCAAGGTGGCCGGGTCGAAGATTGCAAGCCCCGTCAATTCGGGATCAATGCGCTTGACCATGCCCGCGAGCACTTTGCCGGGGCCGCACTCCACCAGGTGAGAAACTCCGCGTGCCTTGATGGCTTGGACCGTTTCCACCCAGCGTACGGGACCGAAAGCCTGGCGGTACAAGGCGTCGCGCACACGCGCAAGGTCTGACTCCACCGCCACATCGATATTATTCACAAGCGCAATGTGCGGGCTGGAAAACTCTACCTCTGCCAAGCGCGTCTGCAGTTTTTGAGCAGCAGGCAACATCAGCGAAGAGTGGAACGGCGCAGACACCGGCAGCAGCAGTGCACGCTTGGCGCCGTTGGCCTTCAGGACTTCACACGCACGGTCCACCGCGGCTTTGCTGCCGGAAATCACGGTTTGAGAGGGGTCGTTGAAGTTGGCTGCTTCCACCACTTCAGCAGATCGTGCGCCAAATTCCTGTGTCACTTCCTGGCACAGTGCCGCAATACGCACCGCGTCCATACCCAAAATGGCGGCCATGGCACCCACGCCGACGGGTACTGCTTCTTGCATCGCTTGGGCACGCAGTCGCACCAAGGGGGTGGCCTGCGACAAGGTCAGGGCACCTGCGGCAACCAGCGCGGCGTATTCACCCAAGGAGTGGCCTGCAACCACCGCGGGTGCCACACCCACCTCTGACATCCAAACCCGGTAGGCCGCCACGCCCGCAACCAGCATGACCGGTTGGGTATTGGTGGTCAGGGACAGTGTTTCTTTCGGACCTTCGTGAATCAACTTGGCCAAATCTTCGCCCAAAGAATCAGAGGCTTCTTGCAGGGCCGCGCGAACAACGGGGTGATCGCCCCAGGCATCAAGCATGCCCACCGATTGGGAACCCTGCCCGGGAAAAATAAACGCAAATGGTTTCATAGATTGTTGCTTGAAAGTGCAATCGTCGCTGCGGGCTGTTTAGGCTAATAATTGAGCAGCACCGCGCCCCAGGTAAAGCCACCACCCACGCCTTCAAGAAGCAGGGTTTGGCCGCGCTGAACCTTGCCGCTGCGCACACCATAGTCCAAGGCCAGAGGAATCGAGGCAGCCGAGGTATTGCCATGCTCGCCCACGGTCACGATAACCTTTTCCATCGGCAGCTTCAGCTTCTTGGCTGTGCTTTGCATAATGCGGATGTTGGCTTGGTGCGGGATCAGCCAGTCGATGTCGGCTTCGGTCTTCCCTGCTTTTTCAAGCACGGCGCGCGCCGCACTTTCCAAAACACCCACGGCGAGTTTAAATACCGCCTGCCCTTCCATCTTCAACAGAGGGACGCCAGAAATTGCGCCGCCACTCACGTGACCGGGCACGCACAGCAAATCCACGTGCTTACCGTCGGCATGCAGGTCGCTGGACAAGATGCCAGGGGCCTCTGAAGCCTCGAGCACCACAGCGCCCGCGCCATCACCAAACAACACGCAGGTACCGCGGTCGTTGAAATCAAGAATGCGGGAAAAAATCTCGGCACCCACCACCACCGCACACCGCGCCGTGCCGGATTTGATCAGTGCGTCTGCGACCGTCAGGGCATAGACAAAGCCGCTGCACACCGCCTGAACATCAAAAGCTGCGCCGCCTGCCGCACCCAGCTTGGCCTGCAGGATACAAGCCGTGGACGGAAAAACCATGTCCGGCGTCGAGGTCGCCACAATGATCAGATCAACCTCTTGCGCCGTGCGACCAGCGGCTTGCAGGGCGCGCTTGGCAGCCTCCAGGCCCAGGTCGCTGCTGTAGACACCGTCGCCTGCAAAGTGACGAGCGCCGATGCCGCTGCGCTCGACAATCCATTCGTTCGAGGTCTCAATGCCCTTGGCTGCAAGCTGGTTGACCAGCTCCGCATTGGTGACTTTGTGGGGGGGAAGGTAACTTCCGGTGCCGGTAATGCGCGAATATCTGCTCATGGGAGGGAGGAGGCGGCTTTGTCGGTGTCGGTTTGCAAACCCGCCAGGAGCGGGGCCGCGTGCGCGAGTCGCGTTTGTAAGCGCTCCAGCAAGTTGTTCTCGACTGCATCATACGCGCGCAACAATGCATTGGCGAAAGCGGCGGTATCGGCAGAACCATGGCTTTTGATGACCACACCGCGCAATCCCAGCAGGGCTGCCCCATTGTGGCGCCCCGGGTCGATGCGGCGCTTCAATGACGAAAGCACCGGGTAGGCGACGAGTGCCGCCAGCTTGGTGAAAATGTTTTTAGAAAAGTCGGCTTTCAAAAAGCCCACAATCATGCTGGCCAATCCTTCACCCGACTTGAGCATGACGTTGCCCACAAAACCATCGCAGACCACCAAGTCCACGGTGCCCTTGAAGATGTCGTTGCCTTCAACATTGCCAAAAAAGTGCAAGTCGCCCGCGTTGGCTGCTGCACGCATCAAGTCCCCGGCTTCTTTGATCGTTTCGTTGCCCTTGATGATTTCAGAGCCAATGTTGAGCAAGCCCACGGTGGGCTGCGCCTTGCTGTGTGTGACCGACACCAGTGCAGAGCCCATCACAGCAAATTGAAGCAGCTGCACAGCCGAGCAATCGACATTGGCACCCAAGTCGAGCACTGTTGTGGCGCCACCCAAAGCATTGGGGATCTGGCCCGATAGAGCAGGACGTTCGATGCCGTCCAGGGTTTTGAGCACATAACGGGCGATCGCCATCAGTGCACCCGTGTTGCCTGCAGACACGGCCGCCTGCGCAGCGCCGTCTTTGACCTGCTGCACTGCAACACGCATGGAGGAGTCCTTCTTCTTGCGAAGGGCCACTTCCAGCGGATCGTCCATGGTGACGACTTCGGTGGCGGTCAACACGATGGCTCTCGGGTGGGAAAAACCTCTCAGAGCCTCAGGCAAGCCGACCAGAACCAACGCGGCGTCAGGTCGCTCGTCCAGAAACTGACGGCAAGCCGGCAAAGTGACTGAAACGCCGTGGTCCCCGCCCATGCAATCGACCGCAATGGTGATCATGCGAGACCGGCTTCTGCCGTTGTTTTCAGGGAAAAAAGCACGCTCAGAAAAGAAAAAAGCCCGACGCTACAAGGGATGCAGCTTCGGGCTTTTCGCCTGTAAGCGAATTAAGCTTCAGACTTGGTCTTGAGCACCTTGCGGCCACGGTAGAAACCGGTGGGGCTGATGTGGTGGCGCAGATGGATTTCACCTGTGGTGGGTTCCACGGCAATGCCGGGGACGACCAGAGCGTTGTGCGAACGGTGCATGCCACGCTTGGAAGGAGATTTCTTGTTTTGTTGAACTGCCATGGTTGGCTCCTGGTCAAAATGTACCGCGCAAGGCGCGCCACAGTCGGTTGGTGGGAACGCACTGGCATCCTGGGCAGCGCGGTAAGCCAAGGATTATAGCCCAGGTTGGGGGTGTTTGGCCAGCCTCGACGCGGCGCCTTTCACTTAGCCCTTCGGGACCTTCAACGCCACCAAGGCCGCAAACGGGTTGGGTTTGTCCCCTGTCTCTTGAAAATCAGCGTCCGCCACCTGCAATTTCACCGCGTGGGGACACACCTCGTGCTTGGGTGAGGCTGGCAACGCCATCAGAAGCTCGTCTTCCACCAGCTCCAGCAGATCAAATTCGGTGCTCAGCGCCAGCACATCTTCTTCAGAATCTTCGTCTTCGAGCTCGGCTTGCGCCTCGGACGCCACAAAGCGGAATTCCCGCGCAAAGGACACCTCCTGTTCGACAGGCGCCAAACACCGTTGGCACACCATCGTCAGACGCGTGCCGGCCGACAGTTGCATCCAGGGCGCCGCCCCACTCTCTGCGACTTCCCGCATGTCCCCTTGGGCTTGGAAGTGCACTTGCGCGTCAGGGACATTCGTTTGCTGAAAGTCCTGCAAGCGCCCGAAGTGAGCGAGCGGCTCCTGCCCCACTAGCGTTGCGCCGGACTTGGCGAAATTCAGGACAGGCAGTTTGCGCGGGTTCAAGGTCGGCTTCATGGCGCCAGTGTAAGAGAATCGCCGCATGCAACATCAACTTTCGCGCCCTTTGGTGCTGGGCTCCAGCTCCGTCTATCGCCGCCAATTGCTCGAGCGCCTTGGCCTGCCGTTCACAGTGAAATCGCCCGGCGTTGATGAAACTCCCCGCCTTGGCGAAGCGCCTGCTGCGCTGGCTGCTCGCCTGGCCTTGGCCAAAGCCTATGCCGTGGCGGACCAACATCCAGAAAGCGTGGTGATTGGCTGCGACCAAGTGGCGGACCTGAACGGCGTGAGTTTGGGCAAACCAGGCGACCATGATCGCGCCACGGCGCAGCTGCAGAGCATGCGCGGGCGCACCGTGGTATTCCAAACCGCCATGGCCGTGGTGTGCCGTGCCACAGGGTTTGAAAGCCAAGCCTTGGCGCAGGTGGTCGTCAAATACCGCAATTTGTCGGACGCAGAAATTGAGTACTACCTGCGCATCGAGCAGCCCTATGACTGCGCCGGCAGCGCCAAAAGCGAAGGCTTGGGCATTGCCCTACTAGAAAGCATAGAAAACGACGACCCCACAGCACTCGTCGGATTGCCCTTGATCCGGCTGAGTAGCATGTTGCGTGCAGCGGGCTTGCCATTGTTGGGCGGCTTGTGAGCACCGTCATTGGCCGGCTTTACCTGGTGCCAGCCCCGCTGGACTTCGGCTGTGCGCAGCAAAGTCCCTTGCAGGAGTCCATGCCCTTGGAGACGCTGCGAATCACCACTTCGCTGCAGCACTGGGTGTGCGAAAACGCCAAGTCAACACGCGCTTACCTCAAACGGGTGGGCGAGGTCTTGCCTTTGGCCACGCCGATTCAAGCGCAGACTCTGAGGGAGTTGCCCCGCGAAATCCACAAAAAAGGCGATC
>CAIWRE010000297.1 GCA_903914985.1 uncultured beta proteobacterium
CGCCATGGTGGTCATCACTTTGGCAGCGGCGCGCATGAGCGCCTGCACTGGTGGCGGCAGCACAGCGGCACCGGCGACCCGCGCCGCCTCGGCGTGGCGCAATTCATCGTCGCGCATCTGCGCCACGATGGCGCGGGAAGCGTGGTCCCCTTCTGGCAGTGCCTGCAGATGGCTGTCCAAGTGGGCACCCACCTGGGTCTCGGTCTCCACGACGAAGCCCAGGCTCACGGCATCGCCCATGCGCCCGGCTAGTAGCCCCAGCCCAAAAGCGCCGGCGTACCACAGCGGGTTGAGCAGCGAGGTACGCGAGCCCAGCTCCTGCAAGCGCTGGGCCGTCCAGGCCAGATGGTCGGTCTCTTCGATACAGGCGGCGGTGTAGTGGGCGCGCAGTCCAGGGTTGCTGGTGGCTAGCGCCTGCGCGGTGTACAGCGCCTGGGCGCAGACCTCGCCCACGTGGTTCACCCGCATCAGCCCGGCGGAGCGCTGTTTCTCAAGATCGCTGAGCGCGGTGCCGGTGTGCGGGAGGGTGGGGCAGGGCTGCGACGCGCGGGGCGTCGCGAACAAAGTGCGCAGTGCCGTGTCAGCGGCTGCCAATAAGCGGTCGGTAGGGTTTTCCATAGGGTGAGCATAACGTTGCAACGCCCCCGGTTACTGATTCAGGGCAAAACCGGCAAGCTTGCGATGCCGGTTCGGTGCCGCAGGCCAGGGCGGCGACCCCTCACCTGGCTCCGGTTTGTTGCGCAAGAGCAACAAGGCGGCACCCTAAACGGGAGATTTACCGGCTTTTCTTTGCCAAAAGACCAAGTGTCTGGTGCAATGCAATCAGCTTCCTGAACAGAAGTTCGTGCTGGAGTTCAAATTGTTGGTCTCAGCATTCCATTACTAACACTTGGAGAATTTTTAATGAAAAAGACCCTGATTGCATTGGCTGCTGTGGCATCCATGCCCGCAGTTTATGCGCAAGCCACCATCACCGGAAGTTTGGGCCTGAGCTGGCAGCAAAGCCCTGTGGTTGCGGCTGACGGATCGCACCCCCAAGGTTTGAGCATGCAGGACGGCGAGATCTATATCGCTGCAACTGAAGATCTGGGCGGCGGCATGTCGGCTACGGCACGTGGCGGTTTCACTCTGCGCGGTCGCGGTACCGGCATTGCAGACCGTGATGCCACCATTTCTCTCGTGACCCCCAGCGGCGCACTCACTGTTGGCGCATTGCGCTCCTGCGGTCCTCTGGACGCAGTGAAGTCTGGTGCTGTCACCGGTACGGTTTACACATCCAACGAGTCCCAGAACGAAGTGCCTCTGGACAAGTGCTCGCTGGTTGAAGTCGTGACCTACACCGCCCCCAAAATGGGCAATGTGACCGTGTCTGCCACCTATGGTGAGTTCGGTTCCGCTATCACTGCGCCTACATCCAACCTGAAGGGCAACGCCACCGGCCTGACCTTTACCGTTTTGGGCGCAACTTACGCTGCCGGCCCCATGATGGTTACCGGTGATTTGACCAACTACATGGCCGCCAAGTCGACCAGCCAAGCTGGTGGTCTGAGTGCATTGGACGGCTGGATGCGCGCACGCGTTGCCGGCACCTATGACGTAAAAGTTGCCAAGTTCGGTTTGGGCTACCAGACCTGGACATGGGGCAAGGCTGACCAGATGCTCGCAAGCGTCGCAGTGCCTATGGGCAACGCCGTGTTCGGCCTGGACTACATGGGTCGTTCCGCTCAAGGCGCGTCTACCAAAGGTTCCGCTGCCGACAACTTGGCGTTGGACACGATTTCCGCTGCTTTGTCCAACAC
>CAIWRE010000298.1 GCA_903914985.1 uncultured beta proteobacterium
CTGGTTCCCGGTATGCCGCACCTGGTCTTTATTGTGTTGTCGGCCGGTGCTGCCGCTCTGGGCTTTATGGTGCTGCGCCGCTCCGCAGCGGCAGGCGACTCGCCCGAGCAACTGGCTGCGGCCGCCGCCGCCATGCCCGAGCAGCCCAAAGAACTGGGTTGGGAAGACCTCGACCAGGTGGATCTGGTGGGTCTGGAAATCGGCTACGGTTTGATTCCCCTGGTGAATGCCGAGACCGGCGGTCAGCTGATGACCCGTGTCAAAGGCGTTCGTAAGAAGCTCTCGGCCGAATTGGGCTTTTTGATTCAGCCGGTGCGCATTCGCGACGCACTGAGCATCGACCCCGACAGCTACCACATCGTGCTCAAAGGCGTGATCCGTGGCCGGGGCAAAGTCAAAGTCGGCCGCGACATGGCGATCAACCCCGGCCAGGTCTACGGCCCGCTGGAAGGTACGCCCACCACCGAGCCAGCCTTTGGCCTGGATGCCGTCTGGATTGAACCCTCGCAGCGAGACCACGCGCGGGCCCTGGGCTACACCGTGGTGGATTCCGCCACTGCGGTGGCCACCCACCTCAATAAAGTGCTGCGCGACAACGCGTCTGACCTGCTCAGCCACGACGAAGTGCAGCAATTGCTGGACAAATTGACCGCCCGCTCGCCCAAGCTGGTGGAGGATCTGGTGCCTTCCAAACTGTCGCTGGGCGTTCTCACCCGTACCTTGCAAAGTTTGTTGGGAGATGGCGTGTCCATCCGGGACATGCGCACCATCGTCGAGACCTTGTCCGAAGTCAGCAGCCGTACCCAGGACCCTGAACAACTCACCTCGCTGGTACGCCCCCGCCTGGGCCGCATGATTGTGCAAGGCCTGGTCGACGACAAAGACACCCTGTCGGTGATGACGCTGGACCCCGGTCTGGAGCAATTGCTGCACAACGTGCTGCAACAACAAGGCCAGGGCCAGAACATGGTGATCGAACCCGGCCTCGCCGAGCGCCTGTTCAGTGCGCTGCGCGACGGTGCCAAAGCGGTTGAGGACGACGGCCACAGCGCCGTGCTGGTGGTGTCGCCTGCCATCCGCCCCTGGTTGTCCAAGTCGGTCCGCCACCGCGTGAGCGAACTCGTCATCCTGTCCTACAGCGAGATTCCGGACGACCAATCGGTCAAAGTGATTCACACCGTGCACGCCGAGACCAACCCCGCTGAGGTGCGCCGCTAAGGCCCCGCAGCCCCTGTGACGCCTGAATTCAAGCCCCAATAAATAAAGCAAGACTGCCATGGAACTCAAACGCATCCTCGCTCACGACACCAAGACCGCCACCGAGCGCGCCATGGCCATGTACGGTCGCAACGTGCTGGTGATCTCCAACCACACCGTGGGCGGTCAGACTGAGCTGGTGGTGGCCCTGGACATCGATGAGCAGAGTTTGGAGTCCACCGTGCCCACCAGTGTGCAAGCGACGCCTGTGATGGCGCCGCCACAGGCGACCGTGGCGTTTGCCCAGCACCTGGCGCAAGCCCAGGGGAGCGGCAAGGAACGTCCAGGCATCCGCAAGGAACCCGCATTGACCAAAGTAGACGACGAGCGCGACTACCTGCGCAGCCGCGAAATCATGGACCTGATCCGGGACGAATTGGCCAGTTTGCGACGCGAGATCAGCCTGAGTCAGAAAACTACGGGCTGGCAGGCCAGCTTGAACTTGTCGGCCGAGGTGGAAGACCTGATGACCTCGTTCACGCATGCCGGCATGCCCACCGGGCTGCGCACATTGCTGCTTGACACAGTCAAAGACATGCGCGACGAGCATGAAGCGCTTGCCGCGGTACGCAACCAGCTCGAAGACATCGCCAACCGACCCAACGTTGCCGTTCCCCAGACCGGCGTGCACCTGATTGCAGGCCCCTCCGGCTCCGGTAAAACCATGATGGTCATGCGCCTGGCCAACCAGGCCGCAGCCCGCATCGGCGCCGATAAGGTGGCTATCGTGAGTTACCAGGATGAGCGCGTAGGCGCTTGGGCACACACCCAGGTCCTGGCCGCACAGGCAGGCGTGGAGTGCTTTCGCGCCGATTCCCCGGTCGCTTTGGTGGCGGTTCTCAACCGCCTGAGCGCCCGCACGCTGGTGTTGATTGACAGCGGGGGCAGTCAAATGGCCGCCCGTGTGACCGAAGTGCAGACCGCCTGCCCCGCCTGCGAAACCCACGCGGTGCTTGCGGCTGACGCCTCGTCGGCCACCCTGCGCCGCGTGCTGCGAAGCTCCGGCATCCGCTGGAACAGCCTGATGGTGAGCAAGCTGGACGAGTCGGTGCAGCCCTGGCCTCTGGTGGAATTTCTCTGCGATAATTTTCTGTCGCTTTCAGCCGCCAGCGACGGTGCCTCCCTTCAGGCGCTCAGAACGGACCTCAGCACCAGTGCTTTGGTTGAAATGGCGGTGGCCCAACTCTCACGTGGCACTGAAACGATAGCCCCGATTCAGGTGGCAAAACCCATGCCGATCAAATTGCAGCCCCCAACACCCCGGCTTTCCGCGCCGGTCAGCCCGCGGGGCATGCGCGGGCCGTTCAATTGAATAACCAGCACCAGCACAACATGAAAAAGTCAGTTCGTACCGAGGTCATCGGCGTTGCCAGTGGCAAAGGCGGTGTCGGTAAAACCACCGTGGCCGTCAATTTGGCGATTGCATTGAGCCAGCAGGGCCACCGTGTGATGCTGTTTGACGCGGACTTGGGCCTGGCCAATTCGCAAATTGCGCTCGGCTGTGCCTGCCCGTTCAACCTGAGCCACTTCATGAGTGGTCAAAAAACGCTGCAAGAGATCACCGTGACCTCGCGCCATGGCGTCATGCTGGTGCCCGGAGCCTCCGGTGTGAAGGAGTTGGCAGCGCTGACGCGGGTCCAGGCCTCACGCATCGTTCAAGCCTTCAGCGCCTTGGAAGACGAGATTGATTACCTGATCGTCGATATGGCCGCCGGCATTTCACCGTCCGTGCTGGCCTTTATGGGTGCCTGCCAGCGCCGCTTTATCGTGGTGCGCGACGACCCTTCGTCGATTGCCGACGCCTATGGCACGATCAAAGTACTGATCCAGGACTACGACCTGAACGAAATTTACGTCATACCCAACGCGGTGGGCAGCCAGGCCGACGGCCAGAACCTGTTTCGCCGCATCAACCAGGTGTGCGCGCAGTTCCTGAACTTCACCACCCACTACCTCGGTTCGATTGAACACGACGACATGGTGTTGGCTGCGCACAAAAAGTTTGAACCTGTGATGGAGTTTGCCCCGCGCAGCAACGGAGCACGCGATTTCAAACGTCTGGCCAAGGCGGTCACCCAAATGGCACCGATTGCCAATTTCTCCGGTGGCATGCAGTTTTTCGTGGAACGCCTGGTGCGCCACCAGGCCTGAGTTTTCAATGGTTGCTTCCACCCGCCTCTACGAGGACGCCCACGACAACAGCGAAGCGCTGGTGTTGGCGCACCTCGGCCTGGTTAAACGGGTGGCCTTGCATCTGAAGGTCCGCATCCCGCCGTTTATGGAGCTCGACGAGCTGATTCAGGTCGGCATGATCGGATTGCTGGAGGCCGCACGCGCCTTCAACCCGACCAAGGGTATTGAATTTGAGAGCTTTGCTTTGAGCCGTGTGCGTGGGGCAATTTTGGATGAGGTGCGGCAGTTGTCGTATCTGCCACGCTCGGCCGTGGCCTTCAACAAGTCAGAAAATGAGGCCACCAACGCCTTGGCCAGTGAGCTCGGCCGCGCACCGACCCAGGCCGAACTGGCGGACCACATGGGCGATGACCTGGAGCTTTTCCAAAAACGCCGGGGCAATGCCAAGCGCTTTGAGACGCTGTCGATGGAAGTGATGACGGACGAGGTGATGGGCATGGCCGATGAACGCGCGCGCCAGCCGGATGCCATCGTCGAGCACGAACAGTTCATGGGCGCAGTCACCGACGCCATTGCCGAGCTGCCCGAGCGCGACCAACTGCTCATGTCTTTGTATTACGTAGAAGAGCTCAACCTCAAGGAAATCGGCGAAATTCTGGGTGTTACCGAGTCGCGCATCAGCCAGTTGCTGACGGCTGTGGTGAAAAAACTACGGACTTCGCTGAAAATTGAAGTCGCCGACAAACCAGCCTCTGCCAAGGCGCGTCGCAATGCTTGATTTACACGCAGCGCCCGCCCTCAAGTTTTTTCCGGCCGGACCGATACCTAATGGGTACGCAAACCCAGTAGGAGAAACCGACATGCGACTTCAGTTCAAAGCCATGGAATCTTATGGCGCAGACAACCTGGCATCCCAAGCCTCGGTGGCCAACAACGTGGCCCTGATCCAGATGCTGTTTGACGGTCTGACTGACACGCTGATGGCTGCACAAGGCCACTTGGCCCATGGAGCGATTCAGGAAAAAGGCAAATGCATTGCCCGCGCCAGCCGCATCGTGGTGGGCTTGAAGGGTTCGCTCGATTTCGCCAAAGGCGGCGAACTGGCACAAAACTTGAATGATCTTTACGACTACGTCTCACGCCGTCTGATTTTCGCCAATGCGCACAATGACATGGCCGCATTGCAGGAAGTCCACGGTTTGATGAGTGAAATTCGCAGTGCATGGCAGGAAGTGCCGGCGCTCCTGCCCAGCCAGGCAGGCGGCCAGTACCACTAGCGTATCGCTGGAAGGTTTTTTGTGTGCCCGCCCTGCAGGGGCGGTATTGACCAAGTGGACCACCCCTGGTAGCAGGGCGTCCACTGTCCTTTTTTGGGAACCACTATGTTTGGCATCATTGGTATCGTGTTTTTGAATGTCTGCGTGTTCGGCAGCTTTCTGGTCGGCGGCGGCAACCTGGCCCCGTTCGTTCACGCGGCACCGATTGAGGGCTGGTGTATTTTGGGTTCGGCCATTGGCGGCATGCTGATTGGTAACAGCCCTGATGTGGTCAAGGCCGTGATGGCAGGCATTGGGCGCTGCTTCAAGGGCTCCAAGTACCACAAAGACGACTACCTCAACACCATTTTCTGCGTCTCCAAGGTCATGAAGACCCTCAAGGCCGAGGGTGCGGTGGCGCTTGAAGCCCATATTGAGACCCCTGAATCCAGTGCCATCTTCAGCGAATACCCCAAGCTCCTGGCAGACCACGCTTTGCTGCACTTGATCACCGACACCGTGCGCCTGATGGTGGTCTCGCAAGGCACGCTCAGCCCCATGGCGGTGGAAGAAGTGATGGACAGTGCCATCAAAACCCACCACCACGATGAACTCAAGGCGTCTGATGCCATCGGCACCCTGGCAGGCGCCTTGCCGGCGCTGGGGATTGTGTCCTGCGTGATGGGTGTGGTGAAGACCATGGACGCGATTGACCAACCCCCTGCCATTCTGGGTGGCCTGGTGGGTGCGGCCCTGGTGGGAACGTTTATCGGGGTGTTCTTGGCCTACGGCTTTTTTGAGCCCTTTGCCAAGCGTCTGGCGCAAATCATTGAAGACGAGGCCTGCATGTACGGTGTCGTCAAGCAAATCATCATTGGCACCATGCATGGCCATCCCATGCCTCTGATTTTGGAGGCCGCGCGCGTGTGCATCAGCCACCACAACCAACCCAGCTTCGCAGAAGTGTTCGACGGTTTGCGAGGTAAATAAGCATGGCCACCGAGGCGGCACCCGCCAGCGACGAAGAAAAACTGGCAGCCGAAGCCGCCGCCGCTGCTGCAGCCGGCGGGGAGGCGCCTGCCGAAGACGTCGAAGCGCCACCCGCCGAAGAGGCCCTGGCGCCCATCATCGTCAAAAAGATCGCGGCCGGCCACGGTGGGGCGCACGGTGGCGCCTGGAAAATCGCGCTGGCCGACATGATGACCGCCATGATGGCCTTCTTCTTGTTGATGTGGATTTTGGGTGCGACCAACGATTCGCAGCGCAAAAGCGTGGCCGACTATTTCAAACCAGCGTCGCAGAGCCAGATCACCATGGGTGCTTTGGCCGGTTCCAACGGCATTCTGGGCGGACGCTCCATCATTGACCCGGACGGCTTTCCCTACACGGCCAAGCAGACTGCGCCCATGGAACGCCTGACACCGCGCTCCGAGGGCGGCCCCACCGAGAACGACCCCTCGCCCAACAGCGAGAACGCGCGCGAGAACGACGCCAAGAACCAAAACCAGACCGAAGGCCAAGGCGGTAGCCATTCCAAGGACAATGCCAGCTTTGATCAGCTTGAAAAAGAGGTCAAAGAGCAGCTCCAAGCCAATCCGGCGCTGGAGCAGGTGAAAAACCAGGTGCAGTTTGTGCGCGACAAAGAAGGTTTGCGCATTGAGGTCATCGACAAGGCCGACTTTTCCATGTTCCCGCTTGGCACCACCAAGTTGCAACCTAAGGCGCAGGCACTGTTGGCTGAAATCGCCAAGTCCTTAGAGGCCATGCCCAATAAAATCAGTGTGCGTGGCCACACCGACAGCGTGGGCTTCGCCAACAAAGAGGGGCGCAACAACTGGTCCTTGTCGGCCGAGAGGGCTGAAACAACGCGCGCTACCTTGGAAAAAAATGGCATTGCACCGGCGCGGTTTGTGCAAATTGAAGGGGTTGCCGATACGGTGCCTTACAACTCCAACGATCCCAAAGACCCGCGCAACCGGCGCATCAGTATCACTGTCAAGTTCAAAGAGGGCCAGTAAAGCCCCCGCGGCGACTAGTCGCAGCCTTGAAACTCGCGCTTGATACAGGTTTGTGCCCAGCGGTTGGCCGTGGCGAACTCGGTGTCGCTGAGCTCCGCTTTCGACTTGGTCATTTCCTTCTCCGCTTTGGCGTTGCCGCTTTGGGCAGCGATCAAAAACCACATCACCGCCCGCTGGTGATCGCGCTTGAATCCCTGGCCATTGGCGTACATGCTGGCGAGCTTGAATTGCGCCTTGTTTTCACCTTGGGCTGCGGCCATCCGCAGCCACTGAATGGCCTGCGGGTAGTCCTGCGGAACGCCTTGCCCGAATGCATACATGATGCCCAAAAGGGACTGTGCTTCGCGGTTGCCTGATTGGGCCACGCCTCGCCATTTGGCCGCCGCCGCGGCATAGTCTTTGCGCTGGTAGTCGGCGTAGCCATCTTCCCAGGGGCCGGCATGGGTGGCGAAGGCCAACATACTCAATGCTATTGCGGTGGCCAGGATCCGATAACGCATGGAGAACTTCCTATTCAATTATTTATCGGCATAGCATAGCGGCCAAGGCACAATAGCGCCATGCTGACCCACCCGCAAATTGACCCCGTTGCCCTGCAGCTGGGGCCTCTGTCCATTCATTGGTACGGCATCACCTATCTGGTCGCTTTCGGCCTTTTTTTATGGCTGGGCAAGCGCCGCCTGCGCAAAGCGCCCTTCGCCAGCAACAAGGGCCAGATTCCCTGGGCCTACAGCGATGTGGAAGACTTGCTCTTCCTGGGTGTCATGGGGGTGGTGTTGGGTGGGCGCATCGGCTATTGCCTGTTTTACAAACCCGCCTTTTATGCCAGCCACCCGCTGGAAATTTTCGCCTTATGGCAGGGCGGCATGAGTTTCCACGGAGGCATGCTGGGCGTGATTGCTGCAATGGTCTGGTTTGCCCATTCACGCCAACGCAATTTTTGGCAGGTGGCAGATTTTGTTGCGCCTTGCGTGCCCACTGGCTTGGCGGCCGGGCGCGTGGGTAACTTTATCAACGGCGAACTCTGGGGCCGCTTGGCCGATCCTGCGCTGCCTTGGGCCATGGTGTTCCGGGGAGCGGGGGACGCGCCCCGCCACCCTTCGCAGGTGTATCAATTTTTTCTGGAAGGTTTGCTCTTGTTTGTGCTGCTGTGGTGGTTCGCCAGCACTGAGCCGAAGCAGGGGCGTGTTGCGGCTGCATTTTTGGTCGGCTACGGCACCTTCCGGTTTATCGCGGAATTTTTCCGCGAACCTGACGCCCATTTGGGCCTGCTCTCCATGGGCATGAGCATGGGTCAGTGGCTGTGCGTGCCCATGCTTGTCGGCGGTGCCGTCCTGTGGCTGTGGGCCGGGCGAACCGGCGGCACGGCATCCGCAACAGAGTGATCAAGCCGTGAACCAGCGCGTACTTGTTGTTGATGACGCTGAGATGAACCTGGAGTTGCTGGGCAACTTGGTCCAACGGCTTAAGCCGGCGCAGGCGCACGGCTTTACGGACCCCCTGCTGGCACTGGAGTTTGCGCGCACCACACCGGTGGACCTCGTGGTGGTGGACTTCATGATGCCCGCCATGGATGGGCTCGAATTCATGCGCCGGTTCAGGGAGATCCCGAGCGACCATGCTGTCCCCGTGTTGATGGTCACGGCGAACGAGGAGCGTAGCGTGCGTTACCACGCGCTGGAGTCGGGAGTTGAAGACTTCCTCTCCAAGCCGGTGGATCCGATTGAATTTTTGGCCCGTGTCAAAAACCTGCTCAAACTCAGCGACGCCACCCGCAAACTAACCAACCAGGCCGCGTGGTTAGAGCAAAGCGTGCGCCTTGCCACGAAAGAGGTTCGTGAACGCGAGCGTGAGACCGTGAGGAGTCTGGCCAAGGCGGCCGAATACCGCGATGCCGCCACCGGCATGCATATTTTGCGCATGTCGCATTACTCGCAATTGATTGCGCGTGAGCTGAAGCTTTCAGTCGAGGACCAGGAGTTGCTGTTTGACGCGTCCACCATGCACGACATCGGCAAAGTGGGAATCCCGGACTACGTACTGCTCAAGCCCGGGCAACTGGACCTGCAAGAAATGGCCATCATGCAGCAACACGCGGTCTATGGCTATGAACTGCTCAAAGGCAGCACGTCACCCCTGCTCAAGACCGGGGCAGCGATTGCATTGGGCCACCATGAAAAATTTGACGGCAGTGGCTACCCGCAGGGACTGCAGGGGGAGGCGATTCCTCTGTTCAGCAGAATCGTGGCCGTGGCCGACGTGTTCGACGCGCTGACCTCGTCGCGTCCCTACAAGGCGGCGTGGTCGATGGAAAAAGCGGCGGATCACTTGCGCACCTGCAAGGGCTCACATTTCGATCCGCAGTGTGTGGACGCATTCCTGGGCGCATGGCCCGACGTATTGGCGATTCGCGACCAGTTTGCGGACACCTGAATCGCTTAACGCACCACCAACACCGCAGTGGACGCGTGGGTCAAGACTTGCTGGGTCTCGCTGCCCAGCAGCAGTCGCGAGATGCCGCGGCGCCCATGGGATGCCATGACAATCAGGTCGCAGTGCTGCTCTTTCGCGGCGGCAATCACAGCGTTGGAAACCACATCCGAGCGCTTGGTGATCGCCTGTGCTTTGATGCCTTTTTCTGTGGCTGTTTTTGCGATGGCGCGTACATTGACCATGGCACTTTCCGTCCAGAGGCCTTCAATGCGGTCCACCTCGGCACCATCGATGGCAATGCCGCCTTCAAAGTAGCTGATGGGGTAGGGTGGCACCGCCTGAAAGGCGATCAACTCTGCATTGCAAGCCGCGGCCAGGTCGATAGCACTGGTCACGGCTTTATTGGAAAGGTCAGAGCCATCGGTGGCTACCAGAATGCGTGTGTACATAACGAGACCCTTTCAGTTGGTTTGCCACAAGGCTAGCGATGACAGCATTTCTGTGGTTGACGTGGATCAACAGGCATTCGGGCCGCTGAGGCACACTCGGTGTTTTGACCGTGGCGCGTTGTGCGCCGTTATTTGCGCGCCTGCGTGCTGCCACTATGCCGACCGCTGACCCCTTTCAATTGCTTGACGATCCCCAGGAGTGGAGTGCCTTTAGCCGCCTGATCGACGCGGGTGCCGGGCTGTGGGAATCGCAGGTGGTGGTTGGCGGCATGCATTGCGCGGCCTGCTCAGTGACCGTGGAAGAGGCGCTGCGCCGTGTGCCCGGTGTCCAAACGGCTGCGGTCAGTGCCAGTGGCCAGCGGGCCACCGTGCAGTGGCGTGCCGGGCGGGTGTTGCCCTCAGGCTGGATGGCTGCTGTTGTTGGCAGCGGCTACCAGGTCGTGCCTGCCAATGACGCTTTTGCCAACACGCAGCGCAAGGCCGAGAACCGCGCGGCGCTGTGGCGTTGGTTGGTGGCAGGCCTGTGCATGATGCAGGTGATGATGTATGCCTACCCCGCCTATACCGCGCGTGCCGGAGACCTCAGTGCCGAGATGGAGGCCTTGTTGCGGTGGGCGTCCTGGGTGTTGACTTTGCCGGTCGTCTTTTTTTCCTGTGGCGGTTTTTTCCGCAGCGCGTGGAACGATGTCATACACCGCCGCATCGGCATGGACCTTCCGGTGGCGCTCGGGATTGCAGTGACCTTTGCGGTCAGCACGGCAGGAACTTTTGAGCCCGCGGGCACCTTTGGGCGCGAGGTGTATTTCGACTCGCTGACGATGTTCGTCTTTTTCTTGTTGAGTGGGCGCTGGCTGGAGTTGCGTTTGCGTGCCCGTACCGCGGGTGCCTTGGAGGCGGTGATGAACCGTATGCCCGAAGGCGCCGAGCGCCAGGCGGCCGACGGCACCTGGGAGCGGGTGGCGGTTCGCCGGATCGGCGTGGGAGACCTGTTGCGGGTGCAAAGCGGCCAGTCCTTTGCGGCCGACGGTGTGGTGGAGCAGGGTGCCAGCAGCGTGGACGAGGCCTTGCTCACCGGCGAGTCGCGCCCTTTGCGCCGCGAAGTCGGCGCTGAAGTACTCGCAGGCAGCTTTAATCTGGGTGCCACCCTGTGGGTGCGGGTCCAGCGTGTGGCAGGCAACACCCGCTATGCCCAGATCGTGGCCTTGATGGAGGCCGCATCCGCCACCAAGCCGATGCTGGCGCTGCTGGCCGATCGCCTGGCCAAACCCTTTCTGCTGGGTGTCATGCTCAGTGCCGCTGGCGCCGCCCTGTGGTGGTGGGACCGCGATCCGGAACGCGCACTGATGGTGGCGGTGTCGGTGCTGGTGGTCACCTGTCCCTGCGCCTTGTCTCTGGCAACGCCTGCGGCCATGCTCGCTGCGGCCGGGCGGCTTGCGGGCGGGGGTGTTTTGGTGCGGCGCCTGCAGGCCCTGGAAGAGTTGGCGCGGGTGGATACGGTCGTTTTTGACAAAACCGGCACGTTGAGCCGCGACCAATTGCAGGTGCAGGGTGTGCAAACCCGTGCCGGCACCTCACAGGCGCAAGCCCTGGTTTGGGCAGCGGCACTCGCCCGCCATTCCATGCATCCCGCCTCGCGCGCCTTGGTTCGCGCGCAGGGTGCTCTGCCATCCACTGCATCCACAGAGTCTGCATGGCAATGCGCCGAGGCCACAGAAGTTGCAGGCCAAGGACTGATGGGCAGCGTGGTGTCGGGCACGGGCACCACGCAGGCACTGCGCTTGGGCTCCGCGGCGTTTTGCGGCGTGGCTCCGACGGCCGACGCTGACACCGAAGTCATGCTCAGCGACGCTCAAGGCTGGATTGCCACTTTTTCCTTGGAAGAAGCCCTGCGCGACGATGCGCAAGCCTGCGTGGACACCCTGCGCGCAGCAGGCGTGGACATGCAAATTCTCTCGGGCGACAGTGTGCATGCGGTGCAGCGGGTGGCACGCACCTTGGGCATTGCACACGCGCGGGGCGGCTGTTCTCCGGACGACAAGCTGCACGCCCTGCGCGCGCTGCAAGCCAAGGGACACAGCGTTGCCATGGTGGGCGACGGTCTCAATGACGCGCCGGTACTCGCCGGGGCCCAAGTCTCTTTTGCCTTGGGCCAGGCCGTGCCTTTGGCGCAGGCGCGGTCAGACTTTGTCGTTTTAGGCGCTGAGTTGATGCCAGTGGCGCAAACGTTGCTATTGGCGCGCCGCACCATGTCCATCGTGCGGCAAAACCTGGCTTGGGCCTTGGTGTACAACGCGGTGTGTGTACCGCTGGCGGTGGCGGGCATGTTGCCCGCCTGGGCAGCCGGCCTGGGCATGGCTGGCAGTTCTTTGCTGGTGGTGGGAAACGCCTTGCGCCTGTCGCGCGCTGCGAGCTGATTGGAGACCGTACATGGATATTTTGTATTTGCTGATTCCTTTGTCGGTCGCCTTGGTTTTTCTGATTTTGGTGGGTCTGTGGTGGGCGATCGATCGCGGTCAGTTCGAGGACATTGAGTCCGAAGGCGAGCGCATCCTTCGCGAGCCCTAGCGTCGTTGGTCTGTTCGCCAACGCTCTTTACCGGCCAATTGATTTGCGTCAAGTCACTCTGAGGCCATTGCACACACACTCGTGCGCAAGGTCAATTCAAAAGAGGACATCGGTATGGCATTTGCAAATCAGCAGGCAACGAGCTACAACGACACAGTCGTTCGGCAATTTGCCATCATGACGGTGGTGTGGGGGGTGGTGGGGATGCTGGTGGGGGTCATCATTGCCGCCCAACTCGCCTGGCCGGAGCTGAATTTCGGCATTCCTTGGCTCACCTATGGTCGTTTGCGACCGCTGCACACCAACGCGGTGATCTTCGCCTTCGGCGGTTGCGGACTGTTTGCATCCGCGTATTACGTGGTGCAAAGAACCTCGCAGGTGCGCCTGTTCGGCGGCAGTTTGGCCAGCTTTACGTTCTGGGGTTGGCAGTTGGTGATTCTGGCTGCTGCCATTTCGCTGCCCCTGGGCTACACCCAGGGCAAAGAGTACGCAGAGCTGGAGTGGCCCATCGACATTCTGATCACCGTGGTATGGGTGGCGTTTGCCGTGGTGTTTTTCGGCACCTTGGGCACGCGCAAGGTCAAGCATATTTATGTGGCCAACTGGTTTTTCGGCGCGTTTATCCTGGCGGTGGCTCTGCTGCACCTGGTGAACAGTGCAGCCATTCCTGCGGGTTGGATGAAGTCTTACTCTGCCTATGCCGGTGTGCAGGACGCCATGGTGCAATGGTGGTACGGCCACAACGCCGTGGGCTTCTTTTTGACCGCAGGTTTTCTGGGCATGATGTATTACTTCATCCCCAAGCAAGCAGGGCGTCCGGTGTACAGCTACCGCCTGTCCATCGTTCACTTCTGGGCGCTGATCTTTAC
>CAIWRE010000299.1 GCA_903914985.1 uncultured beta proteobacterium
CAGGGCATGGGCGAAAGCCAGCAACTCGCGGGTTTCGGGGTCCACTTCCACAGCCGCTTTGCCAGCGTTTTGGTTGATCCGGCTGATCACGCTGCCTGCCTGGTAGCGTGAGTATTTGGCTTCAATCCTCTGCACTTCGGCAATGGCTGCCTTGGCAGCTTGGCGTGTGGCACGCTCGTCCTGCGTGTCGATTTGGATGCTGCATGGGCTGGCCATGGCAACAAAATCAAACTGCAAGGAACGCCAGCGTGCCACAGTCAAGCTCAGAAGCGGTAGGTCAGACCCACTTGCCAGAAGGTGGCACGGAAATCGTCCAGGTTGGGGCTGCCAGCGCCGCCCAGATGCAGCGCTGCTTTCTGGCTGTAGCTCTCAAACTTCACGTCGGCCACCGTGTTTTCGGTGATGGCATAGGCTGCTTTGAGCGACCAGGTCAGCGCGCCAAAGGCGGCCAGTCGTTGGTCGGTGGATTGGTTGCTTCCCCAGTTGTCCAGCGCACGTCCCACCACCGCGTCCAAGTCGTACGCACCCTGGGAATTCAAGATGGGATCGAGGTAAAAACTGGCCGCGCTTTGGCTGTAGTAGCGCACGCCGGGCGTCAGCGTCAAACGACCCATGGGTTGTCCCCATTCCACACCCATGGTGTGCGATTGCACGCCGAAGGTGTCGCTGTAATAGCGGTAGCTGGTGCGCAAGGCGGCATCGGCGGGCTCCACGTAATGGTTCCAGCGCGCCAGACCGATCCATGCGCTGCGCTGGTCGGGGCGTTGGTCCAATGTCTTGTAAGGGTCGTCGTAATAGCCCTGGCCGTCACTGCGTGTCAGGTTGAACTGAACGATGTCGCCGGGGGTAAGCACCTGTGTGACACCGACCATGAACTCCTGTGTCCGTTTTTGTTTGTCCAGGGGGTCGGTGTGGCGGCCGATGCGGTCGGTACTCAGGCCATAACCCACAGTCCAGGTGCGGTTGTTGTCTTCGGTGGACCAACGCGCATCCAGACCAAGGGCATTGGATTGGTAGTCGTGTTCGGTGGAGTTGGCAAGGCTGACAGACCAGGCCGAGCGGGCAAAGTAGCGCGTCACTTTGACGTCATACGCATTGCGCTCGTCACTCATTTGGCTGGCGCCGGAGTCCGCGGAACCTTGCGTGTGCCAGCGCGGTGACGCACCCGAGACGCTGTCGAGCACGGTGGAGGCCTCAACCGACCAGTCGCCGGCAATCGGCGCCTGAATGTACAGCGATGGCGCAGTCACTTGCACGCGGTCCCAGCCGGCCTGGCTGTCCGCGTAATTGCTGTATTTCACGGCGACCGTGGTTTTTTCGGGGGCGTTTTCAGCCGTGGCCAGTACGGGAGCCAGGCTGGCCAGTGCTGCGAGGCCGGGAAGCATCAGAGACGCCAGTGAAACGCTGGCCGCGCTACGTTGGGCAATAGGGGTATTGGATTTTTTCATGGTAGTTCCTGACTTAATTGCAGCCACAGCCGCCACCGCCCACGCCGTAGCCGCCGCTGGAGTTTTCTTTGCTGCCGTAGGTGTGCTGCACAAATTGCTGCTCCAGCGGATCAGCCTCAAAAGTCATCATGGGTTTGGCCAGATTGCCTTTTTCCCAGGCGTTGACGGACGGCAGGTTGCTGCACCCGCTGAGCGAGGTGAGGGCGGCGGCGCCCAGCAGGGCGGCAGCGCGAATCAGAGTCGTTTTCATGGTGTTTTCCTTTCAGTCTTTGAGGTTCAGGGCGCGACGAATTTGTCCTTCAAGCTCGGCCCGTTGTTCGGGTTTGAAGCCACTGTGCATGCTGATCACCCGCCCATCGGCACCGATCAGTACGGAGGTGGGCATGCCTTGGATGGCATAGGCCTTGGGGGTTTTGCCGCTGGTGTCAAAAGCCACGTCGAAGGCGGCAGGCGTGTCTTTCAAGAATGCTTGGGCATCGGCGGGCTTTTGGTCCAGGTTGACCGCCACGACGCGCAGGCCTTGGGCCTTGTACTTGGCTTGCATCTCACCCATCCAGGGGAAAGACTGTTTGCAAGGGCCGCACCAGGAGGCCCAAAAGTCCAGGTACACCACTTTGCCCGAGTAGGCACTGAGTGCCACGGGGGCTGTTGGGCCGGGCAGTTCAAAAGCGGGTGCCGCTTGCCCGGGCTGGACCGCCCACAGAGGAAATGCGCACAGTGCAGCCGACAGGCCGACAGCGATCAGGGAGCTGAGTTTTTTCATAGGTGTGAGGCTAATGAATGTTGAGAATTTGATGAATTTCACGAATCATAATAGATTCTAGGGAAAATTTCCCAAAAATATTTATCAATAAATGCGGTTTTCGCAAATTTTTTCGGGAAAATAGCCCTAAAAATACCTAATCCTCTGGATTCAGGGAAAATTAAATCGTTTCCATTTGTTTTGACCATGCCGCCACGCCCTGAGAACCCTGATTCAACGCCTTCCGGCGCGGGCTTGCCTGAGCCTGCGTTGGCGGCGCAGGCGCTCTCGCAGTTGCTGCGACCGCTGGCGCGGCTGATGATTGACCACGGGGTGCAGCTGCCGGCCATGCTGGAGTTGCTCAAATCTGCGCTGGTCGATGAGGCGCAGGAGGCGTATGCACTGGACCACAAAGGCAGTTCGGATACGCGTATCGCCTTGCTCACTGGCGTGCACCGCAAAGATGTGCGCCGCTTGCGCGACGCGCCGCATTTGGCGCAGGAACCCAGCAACATGCTCCCGCTGGCGGCATCGGTGGTGGCGCGCTGGATCAGTGACCCCCGGTTTCTCAACACCGACCAAAGCCCCCGCTTGCTCGCACGCACGCCGGGACGCGGCACCGCTGGCGAACCCGACTTCACCGCGCTGGTTGCTGAAATCAGCCGTGACCTGGGCGCACGAAGCGTGCTGGACGAGTTGGTGCGCCTGGGCGTGGTGGAGCGGCGCGACGACGGCATGGTTGCTTTGCGCGTGTCGGGATTCGTGCCGCAGGATGGACGCGGGGAGTCGTTTTATTTCCTCACCGCCAACCTCGCTGACCACCTTTCGACCTCGGTGCACAACCTCAAGCCCGGCCAGACCGGGCCCTTGATGCTGGAGCAAAGTGCTTTTGCGCAGGGGCTCTCGGCCGATCAGGCCGGACAGTTGCATGCGCTGGCGCGTCGCCTGTGGGCCAAAACCTTGCAACAATTTTTGCAAACCGCAGCGGTGGCCGAGCAGCGCAGTGCGGCCAGCGGAGATGAAAGTCACCGGGTGCGATTTGGGGTTTATTTTTACGATACGCAGCAGGAGCAGGGAGCTCCCGCGATCGAGGCGGGGCCGGTACCCGCACCTGCCGCAAGGAAAGTCAAGAAATGAAACGGTTGTTGGTTTCAGGCGCGCCGATTCAGCGCCGCCATGCATTGTTGCTAGCTGCCGCAGGAATTGCCGGTTGCGGCGGCGGGGAAGGCGGTGGCTCGGGGACAGACACCGGAGCGCTTCCGGGCACCGGCGGTACCGGAATTTTCGCAGCGGGCCCTATTTCGGGCTTTGGCAGCGTGATCCTCAAAGGCATCAAGTTCGATGACCAGGCGGCATCGGACGCGGGTCGGATCTTGGTGGACGGCGTCCGTGCGGCGTCAGACGCCCTGCGCTTGGGCATGGTCGCCTCAGTGGCGGGCCAGCAGGCCGCAGGCCAGGCCGGCCAAGCCACGGCCAGCAGCATTGAAGTATGGTCCATCGCCCGGGGCCGTGTGACCCAGATTGAGAACGGCGTCTTGACGGTGGCGTGCATGTCAATACAAACCGACGCCACGACCGTGTTTGACGGTGTTTCTGGGCTTGCAGGTTTAAGGGAAGACATGGCGGTCGTGGTGTGGGGCTTGCAGGCTGGTACCACTGGCTGGAAAGCGACCCGCTTGGCGAGGGTTGTGGACGCGACTACGACTGCCGCCACCGGAAGGGTTGTGGTTGATGGCGGGCATTTTTATATCAACGATTTGCGCTTGTACGGCGCTGCGCCGGCACCATTGACCGAAGGTGCCTGGGTGCGCGTGCAAGGGCAATCAGTGGATGGCGAGCGCTTGGCGCTGGAAAGTGTTCAGGTCCTGCAGGGGGACGGCACCGCCGCGGTCGCAGATGGTTTGGTGGAGATCGAGGGCTATGCCACCTCTGAACTGCGCAATGGCCAATTTCAATTGGGCCAGTGGTTGGTCGACGTCAGCGCCATCAACCCGCCCGTCGTGGTGACATTGGGTGAGCGCCTTGAAGCGACGGGGACATTTGCCAACGGGGTGTTGCATGCACAGACGCTGCACATTGACCAAGACGACGAGGCCCATGAGTTGGAAATTGAGGCCAGGATCGAATCCTTTACCAGCCTGGCGAACTTTGTTCTGCGGGGTCAGCGCTGCGACGCCAGCGGCGCAGCGATTCCTGAAGGCGTGGCCAGGCGTCTGACGCAGGGCGTCAAGGTCAAGGTGATCGGCAGCGCTTCAGGCGATGTGCTCGTGGTGGACCAACTCGAACTCGCCTGAGATCGCCCTGACCGTTAAGGGATTCCTGCGCTGTCCAGTACCGCCAGGAAGTCGGTGGGGTTTTGATAACCCACCACCACCTGGGGTGCTTTCGCCTTGTTTTTTCCGTCAAAAAACACCATGCCCGGCGGGCCGAACAAGTTAAAGCGTTTGAGCAGCGCCTTGTCTTGTGCCGTGTTGGCGGTCACATCGGCTTGCAGCAAACGCACGGTGGTCAATCGTTTTTGCACCGTTGGATCGCTCAGCGTGAAGGTTTCAAACTCCTTGCAGGCCACGCACCATTCGGCATAGAAGTCCAGCATCACGGTTTGCCCTTGTGCCTGTGCCTGGGCCAGTGCCGCATCCAGTGCAGCAACGTCGGCCACGCGCTGGAACTGCACGGTGTGGCTAGCCGCTGCGGCGCTGGCAGGGCTTGCCCCCTGCGCCAGCTTCAAATGGGCCAATGGTTGCAGCACCGACTGTCCCCCGGAAGCCGCACCCAGCAAGAGCGTGGCGGCCAGGGCGGCGAGCGCAAAGCCCGCGCCGCGTACGAAGACCGCACCATGCCGGTGGGGCTGCACCAGAGGCAGGAAAATTCCCAACAGGCCCGCGCCGGTCAGCAACCAGGCCGCCCACAACAGCAACACCAAGGAGGGCGGAGCCACCGGAGACACCAACATAATGGCCACGCCCAACAGCATCATGCCGAACACCTGCTTGACCCGTTCCATCCACGCGCCTGCGCGCGGCAACAGGCTGCCCGCCGACACCCCGACCAGCAACAGCGGCACGCTCATGCCTTGCGCCATCGAGAACAGAGCTACGCCGCCTAGCACCCAATCCTTGGTTTGGCTGATGTACACCAAGGCACCGGCCAGAGGGGCCGCCACGCAGGGTCCGACCACCAAGGCCGAGACGCCGCCCATGATGAACACGCCGATGAACGAGCCGCCCTGGAAGCTGTTGGACCAGTTGGTGGCGCGGCTTTGGATGGCGCTGGGCATTTGCAGCTCATACACACCAAACATGGACAAGGCCAGCACGCCCAGCAGGGTGGCAAACGCACCCAGAACCCAGGGGTTTTGCAGCGCGGCAGCCAG
>CAIWRE010000300.1 GCA_903914985.1 uncultured beta proteobacterium
GCATCGGCGCGCCTCTGTGCGCGCGGCGTGGTCGCCGACAGCGTGCGCACCTCGTCCACCCAGGCGCCGCCACAGTCGCCGTATACGCCGCTGGTGGAACCATAGACGAGGCCTTGCGGTCCACCCCGAAGCTGCAAAGCGCGCAGAAGCGCACGCGTACGTTCGTCGCGGTAGCCCACGGTGGCCGGCGGCGCCAGATGCAGCACCCGTTGCCCGAGTCCCGACAGGCGGCGCAAGGTTTGCGGTCGGTCCAGATTGCCCCACAAAGGCGTGACGCCGAGGGCACGCAATTCGGGCGCACGCGAACGCTGCGAGGTCAAGGCCCGCACCGTGACTTTGCCTTTCAGTTGCCGGGCCACACGCACCCCAATGTCTCCGCAACCGACAATCAAAAGGCGGGGACGGCGAAAGCGCGCGGGCAAGGCGCCAAGAGGGGATTGGTTTGAGGGCAAAATCGAGGGCTCCACGGATCAACGCCTTCAAGGATACCCAATTCAATGACCGCCAGCGCTTCTTCTTTCACTGTCACGGTGGAACCCAGCGGCACCGCCTTCAGCACCAACCCGGACGAAACGCTGTTGGCCGCCGGCATACGCCAGGGCGTCGGGCTGCCCTATGGGTGCAAAGACGGCGCCTGCGGCTCGTGCAAATGCAAGATGGTGTCCGGCCGCGTGGTGCAGGCCAATTTCCAGCGCAAAGCCTTAAGTGTGGAAGAGGAAGCCGCCAATTTTGTGCTGACCTGCTGTGCCACTGCCCAAAGTGACATCGTGCTGGAATCGCGCCAAGTCACCCCGGCTGGCGCCCTGCCCATCAAAAAAATGCCCACCCGCGTGAGCAGCATGGTGAAGAAATCTGCCGACGTGGTGGTGATGCAGCTGCAGTTACCCGCCAACGACAGTTTTGCCTACCGCGCAGGCCAGTACATTGAATTCATCATGCGCGACGGCACGCGGCGCAGCTACTCCATGGCCAACGCACCCCACACCGGCCCCGCCCTGGAGCTGCACATCCGCCACATGCCGGGTGGCCGGTTTACCGATCTGGTGTTTGGCTCCATGAAGGAAAAGGACATTCTGCGCATCGAAGGGCCGTTTGGCTCCTTCTTTTTGCGGGAAGACTCCGACAAGCCGCTGGTGTTTCTCGCCTCGGGCACGGGTTTCGCACCACTCAAAGCATTGCTGGAACACATGCACCATTGCGGCATCACCCGCCCCACCACGCTGTACTGGGGGGGGCGCCGCCCGTCCGACCTGTACATGGAAGACTGGATTCATGCCCAAATGGCACTGATGCCACAACTGCGCTACGTGCCGGTGGTGTCGGATGCCCTGCCCGAGGATCAATGGACGGGACGCACCGGCTTCGTCCATTTGGCGGTGCTGCAGGACTTTGCCGACCTGTCCGGCCACCAGGTCTATGCCTGTGGTGCACCCATTGTGGTGGAGTCGGCCCGCAGCAGCTTCAGTGCGCAGGCAGGCTTGCCAGCCGATGAGTTCTTCGCCGACTCCTTCACCTCGGCCGCAGACACGGCGCGCTGAAGGAAGGCGGGTTTAAGGAATGCGGGTTTAAGGGGCTGCCGGAGCAGGCTTGAGTTCGCTCAGCACCACCGCGCCAACCACAATCACCGCACCCAGCACAGCGCGTTGCGTCATCGTCTCCGACAGCCACACCCAGGCAAACAAGGCAGCGAATACCGGCTCCATCGCATAAATCACTGCAGATTGGTTGGCATTGACGTAACGCTGCGCTACCGCCTGCAGGAAAAACATGGCCGCTGAAGCCACGACACCCAGGTACAGCAATCCGGCCATCAGTTCAGTGTCCAAGCGCTCTGGCAAGGTTTGCACCCGGTCCCAGCCGCCCGTTGCCAGCATCCAGACGCCGCCCATGAGCGCCATGCAAAACATCTGAGCGGCAGCCAGCTGAATCGGAACGTGCTTGCGCGAACGGCCGGAGAGCAGCAAGACGTAAGCCGCATAGGCCAGCGCACCCAGCACCGTGGTGGTGTCCGCCAGCAGATGGGCGCCACCGTCGTAAGACATCAAGCCAATGCCCAGGCAGGCCAGCGCAGCTGCGACGAATACGGTGCGGTCCGGGCGCGCGCCCCAGGCCCAGGCCAGCATCGGCACCATCAAGACGTTCAAACTCGTCAGGAACGCGCTGCGGTTGGAAGAGATGAACTCCAGACCGAATGCCTGGCCCACATAGGATGCCAGCACCAAAGCCCCCATCACTGCGCCGTCGCGCCAGGTGTGGCGCGGCACCTTGAGTACCCAAGGCGCCATGCAGGCTGCGGCGATCAGAAATCGCAGGGCGGAAATTTCCACCCCGCTCAAAGACGCTGTCGCCCGCTTGAGAATAGGGAACGTCGCCCCCCAAACGACGGTGACGAACAGCAGGGCCGCAACGTAGCGGTCCAGCCGCAGGCTCACAAAGCGCAAAGGTGCGCTTACTCGCCCAGGTACGCGGCGCGCACCTTGGGGTCGTTGAGCATCTGCTTGGCCTCGCCCGTCATGGTGATGACGCCCGACTCCATCACATAGCCCCGGTTGGCAATCGACAATGCACGGCTGGCGTTTTGCTCCACCAGCAGAATGGTCACGCCCTGGGCAAACACGTCTTGCACCACCTCGAAGATCTTGTCGACCATGATGGGCGACAAACCCATAGACGGCTCGTCCATCAGCAGCACTTTGGGGCGGCTCATGAGCGCGCGGCCCATGGCCAGCATTTGCTGCTCACCGCCGGACATCGTGCCCGCCAACTGGTCGCGACGTTCTTTAAGGCGCGGGAAGATCGCAAACATCTTGTCGATGTCGGCTTCAATGCCGTCTTTGTCGTCGCGGATGTAGGCACCCATCTGCAGGTTTTCGATGATGGTCATGCGCGTAAATACGCCACGGCCTTCGGGCACCATCGCCAGGCCCTGCTTCACCAGGTCCCAGGGGCCTTGGCCGCGGATGCTGCGACCCAGGTATTCGATGTCGCCGCCGCTGATGGGCAGTGTGCCGGTAATGGCTTTCATGGTCGTGGTCTTGCCCGCACCGTTGGAGCCGATGAGCGACACGAGTTCGCCTTCGCGCACTTCAAAGTCCACCCCTTTAACGGCTTGGATGCCGCCATAGGACACTTTGAGCTGGCTGACTTTAAGTAAAGTTTTGCTGGTCATGGAATGTCCCTGAAAATTAGTGACCGCTCGTGCCCAAATAGGCCTCGATCACTTTGTCGTTCTTCTGCACTTCGGCCGGTGTACCTTCGGCAATTTGCTTTCCGTAGTCGAGCACGGTGACCCGGTCGCACAGGCCCATGACCAACTTCACATCGTGCTCGATCAGCAAAATGGTGCGGTTGTCATTGCGGATGCGGTCAATCAGCTCGCGCAACATAACCTTCTCCGTCGCATTCATACCCGCTGCCGGCTCATCCAACGCAATCAACTGGGGATCGGTGGCCAGCGCTCGCGCAATCTCGAGCCGGCGTTGGTCGCCATAGCTCAGGGTGCGGGCTTTGTAGTCGGCAAATTTGCCAATGCCCACATAGTCCAGCAGCTCGTGCGCGCGCTGGGCAATCGCTGCTTCTTCCGCCTTAAAGCTCGGGGTGCGGAACATGGCACCTAACAGACCCGAATGGGTGCGAATGTGGCGCCCCACCATCACGTTTTCCAACGCCGTCATTTCAGCGAACAGGCGGATGTTTTGGAAAGTGCGCGCAATGCCGGCCTTGGCCACGGTGTGCACCGCAGTGGGCTGATAGGGCTTGCCTGCCAATTCAAAGCTGCCGCCATCGGGCGTGTAGAGGCCTGTCAGCACGTTGAAGAAGGTGGTTTTGCCTGCGCCGTTGGGGCCGATCAGTCCGTACACCTGACCGCGTTCGATTTTGATGCCCACGTCGCTCAGGGCCTGCAGGCCGCCAAAGCGCTTGGACACACCGGACACGTTGAGAACTGTGTCTTTTTGTTTGGATTGATTGGTATTTGTCATGCTTACTCCAATCAGGCTTTAGGCGTTGGCAAAGACTTGCCATGCTCGGGCGTGGGCCACAGGCCACGCGGGCGAATCAACATCACGCTCACCATGGCCAATGCAATCAACAACTGGCGCAGGATGGAGGCGTCCAGGCGTCCACCGGTCATGCCTTGCAAGGGCCCTGCCACATAGCGCAGCACCTCGGGCAGTGCGGACAACAACACAGCGCCCAAAATGACGCCTGGCAAGTGCCCCACGCCACCGAGCACCACCATGGCCACGATCATCACCGACTCCATCAGGCTGAAGGACTCGGGCGAGATAAAGCCCTGGAAGGACGCAAACAGTGCGCCGGACACACCACCAAAGGTGGCGCCCATGCCGAAGGCCGTGAGCTTGAGGTTGCGGGTGTTGATGCCCATGGCCTTGGCCGCAATTTCATCCTCACGAATCGCCATCCAGGCGCGACCAATGCGCGAGAGCTCCAAGCGGTGCGAAATCAGCACGCTCAACAGCACCAATGCGAGAAACAGGTAGTAATACAGCGAAACCGATGCGAATTCAATGCCGCCGACCACGAGCTTTTTGCCCAGATCGAAGCCAAAGAAATGCAAGGAATCGATCTGATTGACACCCTTGGGGCCATTGGTGATGTTGTAGGGGTTGTCCAGGTTGTTCAAAAACACCCGGATGATTTCGCCGAAGCCCAAGGTCACGATGGCCAGGTAGTCCCCGCGCAGGCGCAAGGTGGGAGCACCCAGCAAGATGCCGAACACACCTGCAGCACCCGCAGCCAACGGAAGCACCACCCAGATCGGCGTGTGCAGACCTTGGGCGAAACTGGCCGCAATGGCGGGGAAGGCTTCGGTGAGTTGCGGAGAGTTCAGCAGGCCGTACGAATACGCACCAATCGCAAAGAAAGCCACATAGCCTAGATCCAGCAGACCGGCATACCCGACCACAATGTTCAGGCCCAGGGCCAGGAGCACATAGAGCAGCGCCATGTCGGCAATGCGCACCCAGGCGTTGCCAAAGCCCTGCAATACCAGGGGCAGCACCAACAGAGCGACCGCCGCGAAGACGAGGGTCATGGTTTTTTGTTGTTGTTTCATAAGTCCTCCTTAAGCGCGATCGGCCACGCGCTCACCCAGCAGGCCCGAAGGACGCAGGGTCAACACCACGATCAAAACGATGAAGGCAAAAATATCGGAGTAGTGGCTGCCCAGCACACCGCCCGTGAGCTCGCCGATGTAACCCGCGCCGATGGACTCAATCAGTCCGAGCAGGATCGCGCCCACCACTGCACCCGCCAGATTGCCAATGCCGCCAAACACCGCGGCGGTGAAGGCCTTCAGTCCGGGCAAAAAGCCCATGGCATGTTGTGCCGTTCCGTAATTGGAGGCGTACATCACACCGGCAATCGCGGCCAGCACAGCGCCGATCACAAAAGTGGCAGAAATCACCATGTCAGGCTTGACGCCCATGAGGCCCGCCACGCGGGGGTTCTCGGCGGTGGCACGCATGGCGCGCCCCAGTTTGGTGTAGTTCACCAACCACATCAACAGGGCCAGCGACACCGCGGTCACGCCCAGAATCATGACCTGCGTGGGGGTAATCACCGCGCCACCGATGTTGAACGGCGTGGTGGGCAGCAAGGTCGGATAAGACTTGTAATTGGGCTTCCAGATGATCATGGCCAGTGTTTGAAGCAGGATGGACATGCCGATGGCCGTAATCAAGGGGGCGAGCTTGGGGCTGTTGCGCAAGGGGCGGTAGGCCACTTTTTCGATCACAAAGTTCAGCGTGGCCGCCACCACACAAGAAATGAGCAGTGCCACCAGCAAGATGATGTAGCCAGGGGTGCCGGGCATGGCGTCCTGCATCAGTCCGATGATGGTCCAGCTTGTTAAGGCCCCGACCATCATGACCTCGCCATGGGCAAAATTGATCAGGTTGATGATGCCGTAGACCATGGTGTAGCCCAGGGCAATGAGCGCGTACATGCTGCCCAAGACCAGGCCGTTGATGACCTGTTGAATGAAGATATCCATGAAAAACCTTTTTCGAAGTTCTTGTGTTTGAACCAAATGGGCCGCAAGCACTGTTGGTGCCCCGCCTCAAATAGCAAAAAATCGGCCAGTCCCAAGGGTTTCGGGGCCGCCGATTCAAGTGCGGACTGATTCTAGCGAACCACACCTTTCGTTGGCAGGAACAGCGTTGCGGGTTTACCCTTTCAATGCCGGTCGGAACGCCCCCCGTCCATTTTTATTCATGGGGAAGTAGCCAAACTACTAAGAGCGTTTTTTCTCAGTACCCGGCCTTGCCACCTTCGCGTCGGGCGGCAAACAATCCGGCGCCCTTGCTGCCTTGCCGGGCAAAGCGCTCGCGCCGCGCAACCTTGGGGTCCACCGTGAGGGGGCGGTAAAGCTCCAAGCGATCACCGTCCCTCAAAAGATGCTCTGCGGCAACAGGCTTTCCCCAGACGCCCAAGTGGAGCAAGCGCAGCGTTTCGGTTTGTATGCCCCAGACCGGTGCAGCCCTGTCCCGCGCGTCGTGTGCGGTGCACCCGGCCGGGACATTCAATCGCGTTTCGAATACGGAGCGCGGGCCTGCAGAGTAAACCACGGTGATGGCGATGGACGGGACCATCATTGCATCACTCGCCATAGACGTTCTGGGCCCTCTTGACAAACGCATCGACCAGTGTGGCGGCAATTTTGTCGAACACCGGACCCACCAGGCGCCCCAGCACGGCATTGTCAAAACCGTAGCGCAAAGACAGCTGCACTTTGCAGGCACGCTCGGAGCCATCGCCGACCGGCAAAAAAGTCCACTGACCGTCCAAGTTGGAAAAGGGCCCTTTGACCAAGGCCATGTCCACTTGGCCTGGCGGGGTGTGGGTGTTGCGCGTGGTGAAGGACTGGTGGATGCCGCTGAACGCAATACCGACTTCAGCGGTAACTCCTGCGTCGTCCTGGCTGAGCACCGCAGCGCGGTCGCACCAAGGCAAAAACTCGGGGTAGCGCGCCACATCGGTGACCAATGCGTACATTTCCTCGGGGCTGTACCACAGCAAAACGGACTTGGTAACGGTTTTCATAGAATGGGGCTTGCGGGATTGTAGTCACGCACTCTTCCAATTCCCGCTTTCACCCCCAGCTCCCCTCCATGGCCAAGAAACCCGAAACCGCGTCCCGCATTGCCGACAACAAAAAGGCCGCGTACAACTATTTTTTCGAAGAGCGCTTTGAAGCGGGCCTGGTGCTGGAAGGATGGGAGGTCAAGTCCCTGCGCGAAGGCAAGGTGCAACTGACCGACGGCTATGTGGTGATTCGTAACAAAGAGCTTTTTTTGATCGGTTTACAGATCAACCCGCTCAACACCGCGTCCACCCACATCAGCCCCGACAAGGTGCGCACCAAAAAGCTGCTGATGCACAAGGCAGAGATTGAGCGCCTGATCGGCAAGGTCGAGCAAAAAGGCTACACCCTGGTGCCCATCAACTTGCATTGGAAGACGGGAAAGATCAAATGCGAAATTGCTTTGGCCAAGGGCAAGGCAGAACACGACAAGCGCGACACCATCAAAGACCGCGAAGGCAAGCGGGAGGTCGAACGTGCCATGAAAAGCAAGCACCGCTGAGACGCTTGCCACCCGCCCCGGCAGCTAACAGTGTTATGTCAGGTCGCGCAGCGGATGCGCTGTGACCGGCCAGGGACTCTGAAAAAAGGGTTCCACCATCTCCGGCGTGACATCCTCCAGCCGCACCGGGTTCCAGCGGGGCTGGTGGTCTTTGTCCACTGCCAATGCACGAATACCCTCCACCGTTTCGCTGGCAACGCCGCTGCGGCCCAGGTGTGCGGTGTAAAAGCAATGGCGCACCATGTCGCGCTCCATGCGCAAATCGTCGGCCAGACCCATGGTGCGCGCTCGGCGCACCTGCTCCAGGACCACGTGCAGCATCAGGGGCGAGCGGTGACGCAAGGTCGCGGCTGTTTGCGCGCTCCAAGCATCGGGCGCCGCTTCGAGGGCCGCGACGATGGCGGGTGCATTGGGCAATGAAAATACCCGCTCTATGGCATCACGCTCCAGTGCGCTGGGCGCAGAAGGGGCTACGGAGAATTGATTCACCCAGTCCGTCAGCGAGGTCGTGCTGTCCACACCGGATAGCGCAGCCCAGGCCGCTTCCAACGTTGTTGCATTCAGGCAGTAGTCTGCCAAGCCCAACTCCAGAGCGCCCGCAGCGTTCAGCACCGCACCGGTAAGCGCCAACCATTCCCCGGTGCGACCGGGACAACGGCTTAGAAAATAGCCGCCGCCTACGTCCGGAAACAGGCCGATGTGGGTTTCCGGCATGGCCATTTTGGTGTTGTCAGTGACCAGGCGGTAGCGTGTTCCCTGGCTGATGCCCATGCCGCCGCCCATGACGATGCCGTCCATGAAGGCGATATAGGGCTTGGGGTAGCTGTGAATCAGGTGGTTGAGCGCGTACTCTTCGGTGAAAAAATCTTCCAACGAAGGGTCTCCAGCCAGGGCTGCCTGGTGGAAATAACGGATGTCGCCCCCCGCGCAAAAGCCACCAAAGTTGCCCTGCTTGCTGCTGCCCCGGATGGCCACGGCGACGATGGCCTCGTCGTGCTGCCAAGCCAGCAGCACCTGCGTGAGGCCACGCACCATTTCCAAATTCAAGGCGTTCAAGGCTTTGGGGCGGTTCAGGGTGATGAACCCCACCCGGCCGCGCACCTCGGTAAGCAGAAACTCTGACATGGCTATCCCCTCAAGCGTTGCGGCGCACCGCGCCGCGTCCACGTTTAACGGCCAGCGCGTTTGCGCTCGCTCTCGGAGAGGTAGCGCTTGCGCAGGCGAATCGACTTCGGTGTGATTTCGACCAGTTCGTCGTCCTCGATGAATTCCACACCGTACTCCAGCGTGCATTCGATCGGAGGCGTGATCTTGGTCGCGTCTTCCTTGCCGCTCACGCGGAAGTTGGTCAGCTGTTTGGTGCGCGTGGCGTTGACGACCAGGTCGTTGTCACGGCTGTGGATACCCACAATCATGCCTTCGTACACCGGGTCATTGGGCTTGACGAACATGCGTCCGCGGTCGTCCAGCTTGCCCAGGGCGTAGGTGAAGATTTCACCGGCGTCCATGGAAATCAGCACACCGTTCTTACGGCCGCCGATGTCACCCTTGTGGGCTTCGTAGCGGTCGAAAATATTGGAGATCAAGCCGGAGCCACGGGTCAGGTTCAAAAACTCGTTGGTAAAGCCGATCAAGCCACGCGCGGGGATGCGGTATTCCAAACGCACACGGCCACGGCCGTCCGGCTCCATGTTCACCAACTCGCCCTTGCGCTCGCCCAGGGCTTGCATCACGCCGCCCTGGTGGGTTTCCTCGATGTCGGCGGTCACCAGCTCGATAGGCTCGTGCTTTTCGCCATTGACGTCGCGGAACACGACGCGCGGCTTGGACACCGCCAGCTCGTAGCCTTCGCGGCGCATGTTTTCCAGCAGGATGGTCAAGTGCAATTCGCCGCGACCCATCACTTCGAAAATACCTTCTTCGTCAGTCTCTTTGACGCGCAGTGCCACGTTGTGTTGCAGCTCTTTTTGCAGGCGGTCCCAGATCTGGCGGCTGGTGACGTACTTGCCTTCGCGTCCGGCCAGCGGGCTGGTGTTGACGCAGAAGTTCATCGTCAAAGTGGGTTCGTCCACTTTGAGCATGGGCAGCGGCGAAGGATTGGCAGGGTCAGTGATGGTGACGCCAATACCGATGTCGGCAATACCGTTGATCAGCACGATTTCGCCGGGGCCAGCTTCAGTGGCCTGCACACGTTCGAGACCTTGGAATGTCAGCACCTGGTTGACGCGGCCTTTGACGGGTTTGCCGTCCGGGCCTTCCATCACCACCACGTCCATCATGGGTTTGATGGTGCCTTGGCTGATACGACCCACGCCGATACGGCCGACAAAGGTCGAAAAATCGAGCGCTGAAATTTGCAATTGCAAGGGTGCCGCAGGGTCGCCTTTTTGCGAGGGCACATGGGCCAGGATGGTGTTGAAGAGGGCCGACATGTCAGGGCCCCACTGTTCACCGGCCGCACCTTCGTCCATGGACGACCAACCGTTGATACCGGATGCGTAGACCACGGGGAAGTCCAACTGCTCGTCGGTGGCACCCAGCTTGTCAAACAGGTCAAAGGCTGCGTTGACCACGAAATCAGGACGTGCACCGGGCTTGTCCACTTTGTTGACCACCAAAATGGGCTTCAGTCCCAAGGCCAGGGCCTTTTTGGTCACAAAGCGGGTTTGGGGCATGGGGCCTTCTTGCGCATCGATCAAGAGCACCACGCCGTCCACCATGGACAGGGCGCGCTCCACCTCGCCGCCGAAGTCCGCGTGTCCGGGCGTGTCCACGATGTTGATGTGCGTACCTTCCCAGGTCACGGCACAGTTCTTGGCCAGAATCGTGATGCCACGTTCTTTTTCAATCGCGTTGTTGTCCATCACGGTGTCGACCACTTTTTCGTGCTCGGCAAAGGTGCCCGACTGGCGCAGCAGTTGGTCCACCATGGTGGTTTTGCCATGGTCAACGTGGGCGATGATGGCGATGTTGCGAATTTGCTTGCTACTCATGGTTCACTTTCTTTCTACTGATTCAAATTTCAATTCGTTATCACGGCCGCGGTGACCGCATCCTGCTGCGCTTGCACCTCGGCAATGTCCAGCGGACTCAAGAGCCGCCCGGGGATCAACTCCCCTGCTTTCACATGGCCCGTGCCTAAAAGCGCGAATGGCGCTTTGGCATAGACCGCGATGCGTTCGGCATCCAGCCAGTCACCGCGACGGCGCACGCCGCTTAAAAAGCGCCCTGCACTGTCGCTCTCCAGAGTGACGCGCTGATGACCTTCCAGCAAGGCGTCCACCGGCAGCAATAGTGCCAGGCGTTGCGCGTCCGTCATGGCTTCCAGCGCTTGCAGGCTGACGCAACGCGCTTGCCCGAAATCACCGGTTTGCGTACGCCGCAAGGCGCTCAAATGGGCACCACAGCCCAGCGCTTCACCGATATCCTCGCCAAGGGTGCGGATGTAGGTTCCTTTGCTGCAACGTACTTCAATCTTCAACTCCTGCGGGTTTTCATGCGTGGGCATTTCCACCACGCGCAACGCATAAATCGTCACATCCCGCGCTTCGCGCTCGACCTCCA
>CAIWRE010000301.1 GCA_903914985.1 uncultured beta proteobacterium
CCCGAACCGATAGACACCGTGACCGTTGCGCCAGCCTGCGCGTTACCGACAATCACCGGCGTGGTGTTGCTGGTATAGCTGTCGCTGGACGATGCACCGGTGTCGTTGGCAATATTGTGAAGAATGGCCACGGCGCTGGCCGCGCCAGGAATCGCCGTGTCGACCGTGAACGGCGTGCCGTTGGCGGTGGTGCTATTGCCGGCCGCGTCGGTGACCGTGATGACAGGGGTATGGTCGGTATCCGACAAGCCGGTTGCCGGGCGAACGACATAATAGCCCGCGCCATCTGCGGTGGCAGTCAAGGTTTGACCACCCACCGAAACGCTGACGGAAGCATTGGCTTCCACCCGGCCTTCAATTTGAGGACGGTTGTTGCCGGTCACGCTGTCGGTGGCCGACGCGCCGGTGTCATAGGTGCTGTTATGGACGATGGCACCGCTGATGCCTGTGGGAGCAACGGTGTCCACCTGAATCGCACGGATCGCGCTGGCGGCTCCGGTGCCCACGTTGTTGGTGGCCGTTGCTGTCAGATTGTGCGTGGCCCCTGCACTGGCGCTGAAGCTGTTGGTGCCCAGGCTCAAGGTGTAGTTCCCCGATCCATCGGCGGTCGTGAACCCCAGCAAAGTGGCACCGTCGTATACCCTGACGGTGGACAGCGCGCCAGCACCGGTGCCGCTGATTGCCACACCCGCCGCGTTTTCGGTGGCGTTCACCCAGTCGTTGCCAGCCACCATGCTGATGGTGGGAGCGCCCAGCGCCACGCCCACGGTGAATTGAGTGCCGTTGGCCGTAGTGGCGTTTCCTGCCGCGTCAGTGGCGGTGATCACAGGGGTGTAAACGCCGGTCGACAGCGCTGTGGGCGTGACACTGAAGTTGCCATTCACGTCGGCAACGGTGTTCAGTGTTTGGCCACCCACTACCACGCGTACGCTGGAGCCCGCTTCAGCGGTACCCACGATCAGGGGCGTGGTGTTGGCAGTGACGTTGTCGCTGGCGGATACGCCGGTGTCGTTCAAGGCGTCGTGGCTGATAGAGGCCGCAGGATTCGCAGGGCCTACGGCGTCCACGGTGAAGGCCGTGCCGTTGGCGGTCGTGCTGTTGCCAGCGGCGTCTGTGACCGTGATCACCGGGGTGTAGGTGCCGGAGGCCAGGGCCGCAGGAGTTACCACATAGCGACCATTGGAGTCGGCAGCAGCGGTCAGGGTTTGGACACCCACTTGGACGCTGACGCTGGCGTTGGCTTCGACCGTACCTTCAATTTGAGGGCGGGTGTTGTTGGTCAGGTTGTCGGACGCGGAGGTTCCGGTGTCGTAGGTGCTGTTGTGAACAATGGCGCCGGTGATGCCGGTAGGAGCCACAGTGTCCACCTGCACTGCATGGACTGCAGTGCGCGCGCTCTCGCCAGTCGACGTGGTCGCGGTGGCGGTGAGGTTATGGGTTGTGCCGGCGCTGGCCGTGAAATGCACGTTGCTGAGGCTGTAAGCACCGCCGCCATCGGCAACCACCGTAGCCAGCAATGTTTCGCCGTCATAAATCTTGACGGTGGCGCCTGCAACCGTCGTACCACTGATGGTCACGCCGGCGGTGTTTTCGCTGCTGTTGACACGGTCGTCTCCGGACACCGCCGTGATCGTGGGCGCAGATGGCGCTGCGGGCGCAGGTGACGACGATTTGCCGCCTGCTGCTGCTGCCACACCCGCCACACCTGCTGCTGCTGCGGCAACGGTACCGAGACCCAGGCCTGCCGCTGCGGCAGCTCCGGCACCCATCGCGGCGCCGGCGCCCGCGGCACCTGCTGTCGCGCCCGCTGCTGCGGCTGCACCGCCGGCACTTGCGGCAGCGCCGCCAGCACCACCCAGACCAGGAAGCACGGCGCCGGTTTCGGCCTGGGCCAACTGCCAGGAACCACCGTCGCTCAAAGCGCTCGCATCCACATCACTGACAACGGCACCAGTGTCGGCCAGGGCGTCGCCTTGCAAGGCGTCATCCGCCACCGGTTTGCGGCGCGATTTTTTGACGGCGACTGCCGACTCCGGCGATACCACGCCAGCCTGCGCTGCGACCAAGCCCTTATCCCCCTGAGAGATTGTCTTTTTCTGCTTTTTGTTCAGGGCTGCCTCTTGGTCTAGCGTGGATTCGTTGGATCCTTGGCCGATGTTGCTCATGTAATGCTTCCTAGGTTGATTTAGCAATACCTTCGTTTTTACCACAATCTGATGCCGAATCAGTGAAATCGTGTTCTTTGTTGTGCATTTACAATTTTGGTGAAAACCATAAATCATGATCAAAACTTCATCAAAATCAACTAAATCAAAATCAGCGGCACCATTGCCCGTCGCGGGCCAGGTGACCGAGACGTTGGATGAGGCCATGCAACGTGGCACGAAATTCGCTCAAGCCAAGGACTTTGACTCGGCCAATGCGCTGTTTCAGCGCCTGTTGAAGTCCCACCCCGACCAGCCACGGCTGTGGTTGCAGTACGGTCTGGTCAAGATCCAATCGGGTGAGAATTCGTTGGCGCAGGAAATGTTGCAAAAATGCATCAAACTGCAGCCAGACATGGCACCGGCGCACAAGTTGCTGGGGCTGGCACTGATGCGACAGGCGCAGCCCGAGGCCGCGCTGGAAGAATTCGCCAAGGCCGAGCCCGCCTTGGACAAGGACCCCGACCTGCACTACTACAAGGGCCAGGCGCTGGGCACCATCAAACAACTGGAACCCGCCGTTAAAAGCGTGGGGAAAGCGCTTTCATTGCGGCCGGACTACGCGCCCTACCTGCACACGCTGGGGACGCTTTTTGCCCAGCTCAAAATGGAAAAGCGCGCGCTGCCCATTTTGTACCGCGCTCTGGACGGCGACCCGACGATGTGGGCCGCCCGTATGGCGCTGGGCCATGTGTTGATGAAGATGGGGCGGCACAAAGAGGCCATCAGCCATTACGCCGAAGTGCTGCGGGACGCACCCGACCGCTTGGACGTGATGACCAACCTGGGCAATGCCTACCTGGCGACAGACCAATACGACACCGCCGAAGCGCAATTTACCAAGTTGCGCGAAATGTTTCCGGACCAAGCCGCGGTTTACAACAACCTCGGGAACTTTTACAGCAAGGCCAACCGCTATGACGAGGCCTTGACCAATTACCGCCTGGCCGTGGAGCGCCAGGAGGTCTACCCGGAGGCTTGGAACAACTACGCCATCACGCTGCGCAGGCTCAACCGGGTCGAGGAGTCGCTGGCCGGACTGGAAAAAGCGATTTCACAAAAAGACAGCTTTCCTGACGCGCAGTGGAACCGGTCGCTGTCCTTGCTGCTGCTGGGACGCATCGAAGAAGGCTTTGAGGCCTATGAATGGCGCTGGCGCGGTGGCGTCAAAGAGCTGCGCCCGCGAAAACTGGGCAAACCGCAGTGGCAGCGTGGCGAGTCGATTCAGGGCAAGCGCCTGTTTGTGCACTCCGAGCAAGGCATGGGCGACCATATTCAGTTCATGCGCTACCTGCCCATGTTGCAGGCGCAGGGTGCCCAGGTGCTGGCAGAGTTTCCGGAACCCTTGCTGGAAATAGCCAAGGACTACGCGCCCGAGGTCATTTGGATTGAGCGAGGAACGCGTAAGTTCCCCGAATTTGACCTCTATTGCCCTCTGTTGTCGCTTCCTACCTTGCTGGGCACAAACAAGGACAACATTCCGGGGCCGAAGTCTTACCTGA
>CAIWRE010000302.1 GCA_903914985.1 uncultured beta proteobacterium
CTCGGGGCGCAGGGTGCGCAGCATGTCGGCGCGGCCCATCAGCTCCGCCACCGGTTTGCCCGCCTTGGCAATGATCTGCTCCACCACGGGGTATGTTTCCGGGTGTACACCGGTCATGTCCAGCGGGTTGTCGCCACCCCGTATGCGCAGGAAACCTGCGCTTTGCTCAAAAGTCTTGGCACCCAGGCCTGCCACTTGCAACAACTGCTGGCGGTTGGCAAACGCACCATGGGTTTCGCGCCAGCGCACCACTGCCTTGGCCACGGTGCCTGACAGGCCGGAGACGCGCGAGAGCAAGGGCACACTGGCCGTGTTCAGGTCCACGCCCACGGCGTTGACGCAATCTTCCACCACCGTGGACAAGGTTCGAGCCAGCTCACTCTGATTGACGTCATGCTGGTACTGGCCCACGCCAATCGACTTGGGGTCAATCTTGACCAGCTCGGCCAAGGGGTCTTGCAGGCGCCGGGCAATGCTGGCCGCACCGCGCAGACTCACATCCACGTCGGGCATTTCCTGGCTGGCGTATTCACTGGCGCTGTACACCGAGGCACCCGCCTCGCTCACCACCACTTTGTCCACGGCCTGGCCACCGGCTTTGGCAATCTGCTTGATCAAGTCGCCTGCCAGCTTGTCGGTCTCTCGGCTGGCGGTGCCGTTGCCAATGGCAATCAGGTTGACGCCGTGGCGCACGCACAGCGCGCCCAAGGTGTGCAAAGCGCCGTCCCAGTCTTTGCGCGGCTCGTGGGGAAAGACCGTGGCGGTATCGACCAATTTACCGGTCGCGTCCACCACAGCCACTTTCACGCCGGTGCGAATGCCGGGGTCCAGGCCCATCACCACGCGTGGCCCGGCGGGTGCGGCCAGGAGCAAGTCGCGCACATTGTCCGCAAACACTTTGATGGCGACGCCTTCGGCATCTTCGCGCAGGCGGGCAAACAGGTCGCGCTCCAAAGACAGGCTGAGCTTGACGCGCCACGCCCAAGCCACGCATTTGCGGATCAGGTCATCCGCCGCGCGCCCCTGGTGGCTCCAGCCCAGCCGCAGTGCAATACGCGCCTCGGCCAGGGACACGACCGGGCCCTTGGGTTTAGCGGCAGACGCATCCGCCGCAACCATTGCCAGCGCAGCGTCAGGCAACACGAGTTTGGCGTCCAGAATGTCCAAGGCACGGCCACGAAAAACAGCCAAAGCCCGATGCGAAGGCACGCGGCCAATGGGCTCATCGTAGGCAAAGTAATCGCGAAACTTGGCCACGTCGGGATGGTTTTCGTCTTTGCCTTCCACGCGCTTGCTTTGCAGCAAGCCCTCATTCCACAGCCAGGCGCGCAGGTCTTGAACCACCGCAGGGTCTTCGGCCCAGCGCTCGCTGAGCAGGTCGCGCACGCCGTCGAGCACCGCTTGCACGGTTGAGAAATCAGCCGGTTTGTCCTCGCCCTCTGCCACGGCTCGTAGGGGAATCACGTAAGCCAAGGCCTCCTGGGCGGGGTCCAGGCTTGGATTGGCAAACAAAGCCAAGGCCAAAGGCTCCAGTCCCGCTTCGCGGGCCAACTGGCCTTTGGTGCGACGCTTGAGCTTGAACGGGAGGTAGATGTCTTCAAGCTCTTGCTTGGTGGCAGCAGAATCAATCGCTGCCTGCAAAGTCGCCGTCAGCTTGCCTTGCTCGGCGATCGCCTTGGCCACCACCAGCCGACGGTCCTGCAACTCGCGCAAATACGACAAGCGGGCCTCCAACTCGCGCAGCTGGATGTCGTCCAGCCCACCCGTCACTTCTTTGCGGTAGCGGGCGATAAAGGGAACAGTCGCACCCGCATCCAACAGAGTGACTGCGGATTCGACTTGGTGGGGGTGAACACGGATTTCTTGCGCGATTTGCGCGATGATTTTTTGCATGGACAGCACAGAAGGAGCACGAAGAGCCAACGCAGTTTACCGCCCACGCC
>CAIWRE010000303.1 GCA_903914985.1 uncultured beta proteobacterium
GCCAGCGTCGTCTTGATATTGACGCTGTGGATGTCTGCCGGAATCGAGGCACGCTTGCTGCGTTCAGCGACCGGCAGTGAACTGTCCCTGCGCAAGGCGGCAAGCAACGCCGCGCGTGCTTTGCTCCTGTTTGTGGGCTTGATGGTCGCGCTGTCTGCGGTGGGCATTGATTTGACGGCGCTCTCCGTGCTCGGTGGCGCGCTGGGCGTAGGTATTGGATTTGGCCTGCAAAAGGTGGCGGCCAATTACGTCAGTGGTTTTGTCATCCTCACCGAGCGCAATTTGCGCATCGGAGACTATGTGCGGGTGGAAAATTTCGAAGGCATGATCACCGAAATCAATGCGCGCTACACCGTGGTGCGTGCGCCGTCCGGGCGTGAGTCCATCGTGCCCAACGAGATGCTGGTGAGCACCCGGGTGGAGAACCTTTCCTTGGCCGACGCTGTGGTGGCCCAAAGCACGCAGGTGCAAGTCGCTTATGCCAGCGACGCCCAACAGGTGATCGAAGCACTGATGGCTGCGGCGTCCGCACAGCCCCGTGTGTTGAAAGACCCTGCGCCGTCGGTGCAATTGTCTCAATTTGCCGCTGAGGGCATGGAATTTACGCTGTTGTATTGGATCAACGACCCCAACCAAGGCCAGGGCAATTTGCGCTCGGACATCAATCTGGCGCTTTTGCAGAACCTGCGCCAGCGCGGGATCGCGGTGGCGGCCCCACCCCGCGCGGCCACCGCGCCCGGAAGCGCGAACCCCGCTCCGCTGGTCTGACGCTGGCGATTGGGGCAAAAACCCCGTACACTTGTGTATTGAACGCTCCAGGTGGCTCAACATTTGATGAAAGCTCGATGGTTATGACTGATTTGGTAATTCGCAAACTATTGGTGGACTTGAATACACCGTTTCCTGCCCGTTGGAACGGCGCAGACGCGTTCCGCTCGGCGTTTTTCAGCGCCTTGTCCATGAGTTTTCCGGTGGGAGAGCAGTTCTTCATGGATTCGGTGCGCGCTGGCTTCAAAACGCTGTCGGACGAAAAGCGTGCCCAGTTCGCCGCCGAGGTTCAGGGCTTTGTCGGGCAAGAGGCCACACACCGTCGCATTCATGCGCTGTTTAACGGGCACCTGGACCGTCTGGGGTTCACTAACTCCATGGAGCAGCGCGCCATCCGCCGGCTCAAAAAGCAGGCACACCTGCCAGCCCGCATGCATGTGGCCGGCACCGCCGCCACCGAGCACTTCACCGCCCTGTTTGCCGATTGGATGCTGCGCCACCCCGAAGCGCTCGAAGGCACCGAGGAGCGACTGCAAACCCTGTGGCTGTGGCACAGCGCTGAAGAGTCCGAGCACCGCAGCACGGCCTTCAATATTTACCAGGCCATGGGCGGCAGCCACCGCACACGCGTGCGAGTGTTCCGCTACGTCACCGTGATCTTCATGTACGACTTGTTCTGCCAAACGGTGAGCAATTTGTGGCACGACCGCGCTTTGTTCAAGCGCAGCACATGGCGCAGCGCGTGGACCTTGTTGTTTGCCAAAGACGGCATGCTGCGCAGCAATGTGGCGCAGTGGCGCGACTACCTGCGGGAAGACTTCCACCCGGAGCAACACGATGCCAGCCGCTCGCAGGCTTGGTTGCGCGACAACACGCGCTTTTTCACACCGGTGTCCGGCCCCGTTTCCGCTTAATTTCCAGGAGGGTCTCCATGGCCTATCACGCTTCCGTGGTCGCGATCGCTATCGCCCTCTACCTGGTCTTCGTCTGGTGGTACGGAGGCAAGGGGCGGCCCTTAAGCACTGAAGAAAAAGCACACATCGTTGCAGAGTTTCACAAACGCGTGCGAGGTACACGGGAAGAAGGGCTGATTGACGAGGCCCAACAACTCATGGCCAACGACGACGGCAAAGAGTTTTTGATGCACAACTGCGTTCGCTACAGGCCCAAGGCCTTGTATCCGCCGGGCCACGATTACAGCGATGACCCGCGCGAAGCGGACAAGCGCTATGGCCGGGCCATCATTCCCCATTTGCTGCGACGCGCCTGCCTGCCGGTGTTCATCGCCCGGCGCAGCGGGCGCTTTATCGATTGCCCGGGCGTGCCGGACTGGCACTATGTGGCCATGGTGCGCTACCGCAGCCAGCGCGACTTTTTCAACTTTGCATTGGCGATCAGCGATTCCGGGGTCGACGTGCACAAATGGGCCGCCATTGAGCAGACGGTGGTGTTCCCAGTCAAGCCTATCGTGAGCTTTATCACGGTGCGCCTGTTGGTGGCGGGTTTGCTGGCCCTCGTGACTGCGCTTGTAGTGGCTGCGACTTGATGGAACTGCCCGTCGCTTTCAAAGGAGCGCCCGGCTCGCCCTATACGCGCAAGATGACGGCGGTCCTGCGCTACCGCCGCATCCCCTACCGCTACCTGGTGGGGAACGCTGCTGACAATGCGGGCATGCCCAAACCCAAGGTCGAACTGCTCCCGACTTTTTACTTACCCGACGCCAACGGCATGCTGGAAGCAGTTACCGACTCCACGCCCTTGATTCGCCGGTTCGAGCAAGAGCTCGCTGGCCGCAACGTCCTGCCGACCGACCCTGTGCTGGCATTGATCGATGCGGTGCTCGAGGACTTTGCCGACGAATGGGTGACCAAGGCCATGTTCCATTACCGCTGGAAATTTGCCGACGCCATAGACAAAGCCAGCACCATTCTTCCGGTACATTTTTCTGACGTCACGGCAAGTCAAAGCGTCCTGGACACGCTGAAGACCTTGTTTGCGCAACGCCAGATTTCCCGCCTGGCTGTGGTGGGCTCTAACGAACATACCGCACCTCTCATTGAGACGGGCTACAAGCGCCTCGTGGATTTGCTCGACGCCCATCTGCAAACGCAGCCATTTTTGATGGGGCACCGCCCCGGTGCCAGTGACTTCGCGCTCTATGGTCAGCTCACACAGTTGGCCCATTTTGATCCGGTGTCGATGGCACTGACCCTGGAGCGCTCGCGCCGGGTGTTTGCGTGGGTGGACTTGGTCGAAGACCTCTCGGGCTTGGAGCCGTTGGACGGTGATTGGGCGAGTACCGATACGCTTGAACCGACTTTGCTGGCGCTGTTGAGCGAACTCTCGCAGGGCTATCTGCCGGTGCTACTGGCCAATGCTCGTGCACTGGCGCGGGGCGAAAAACACATGAACGCTGACTTGCCCCTGGGGCATTGGCAACAAGCAGTGGTGCCCTACCAGGCCAAATGTTTGCGCTGGTTACGCCAGCAATTCGCCGCGATGGACGTCCCATCCAAAGCGCGCGCGCATGAAATACTGGAGACAACTGGACTTACAGACCTGATTTATGCTCCGGTCTAGATCCACCTTCACCACGGCACAGAATCGCCCCGACCAGGAGACAATCCAATGAAAACCCAAAAAAAATGGGGCCTGGCACTGCTTGTATTGATGGCCTTGGGTGCCTTGGTCTATGCCAACCGCATTTACGTACTTCAGTATTCACTGGGTTGGTATACCGATATCCGCCATCCCCGCGACCCCTACCAGGAGACACCCTGGGTGCAGGGGCCGCAGACGCCTTCTGCGCCAGTGGAAGGGCGCGCACCCAACATCATTTTTATTCTGGCGGATGACTTGGGCATCAATGACATCACCGCGGCCGGCGGTGGCCATGCAGCCCAGGGTGTGCCGACGCCGAACATTGATTCGATCGCCCGCGACGGTGTGCGCTTTGATCAAGGCTATGCGGGCAGTGCGGTTTGCACCGTGTCGCGTGCGGCCTTGATGACGGGACGCTATCCCTGGCGATTTGGTGTTGAATTCACACCCACGCCGGGTGCTATGGCCCGCGTTGCCGGCGAGTTGTATGCGGATGGCAACCGGAGCCACAAAGTCATCATTGACAAAGAGGCGGCCAAGACCGCTAAAGACTTCAATGATCTGGGCATGCCTCCGACCGAAATCACCATGGCCAAGGCGCTGAAAGAGCGCGGTTACCACACGCTGCACATCGGCAAATGGCACTTGGGCAGCACGCCGGAGATGCGTCCCGGCAACCAGGGTTTTGACGAGAGCCTGTTCATGGAAAGCGGGCTGTACCTGCCGCAAAACGACCCGCGCGTGGTCAACTCCAAGCAGGACTTTGACCCGATCGACAAATTTCTGTGGCCCAACATGCGCTTTGGCGTGAGCTACAACGCAGGGCATTGGTTTGAGCCCAACAAATACCTCACCGACTACTTCACGGACCAAGCCGTCACGGCCATCCACCGCAATAAAAATCAGCCGTTTTTCCTCTACCTGGCGCACTGGGGCGTGCACACGCCTTTGCAGGCCAGCAAGGAAGACTACGACGCGCTACCCCAGATCGCCAACCACCGTGAGCGTGTGTACGCGGCCATGGTGCGTTCGGTGGACCGCAGCGTGGGCCGGGTACTGCAGGCGCTCAAAGACAACGGCCTGGATCAAAACACGCTGGTGATTTTTGCCAGCGACAACGGCGCGCCCGGCTACACCGGCCTGCGTGACGTCAACCACCCCTACCGGGGTTGGAAGCTGACCTTTTTTGAGGGTGGGCTGCGCGTGCCTTATGTCGCGAAGTGGCCCGGGCATATCGCAGCGGGAACCAAATATGCCCAGCCCGTGACCAACATCGACATGATGCCGACCATGGTGGCCGCTGCCGGCGGAAAAATGCCGACCGACCGCGTCATCGATGGCGTCAATTTGTTGCCCTTTTTGAGTGCCAAACCCGAGACGCAGCCGCAACGTAGCTTGTTCTGGCGCGATGGCCCCCAACGCGCATTGCGCCATGGTTCGTGGAAACTGATTTCCTCGGAACTGCCGCGCAAAGACTGGCTCTTCAACCTAGCGAACGACCCGACCGAAAAAGTCAACCTGGCTGAGCGCGAACCACAAAAACTGGCAGAGCTCAAGGCCGAGCTTGCGACCCACCACGCGGATATGCCGCCACCGCGATGGTCGTCCTTTATTGCCATGCCGATCAATATTGACAAGACGCTGGACCAACCAGAAGCGCCCGATGACGAATACACCTACTGGTACAACTAGCGGCAAAACTGGAAAGGCGCGGCGCTGGGCGATGCTGTTGCTGGCATCCGCACTGGCCGTGGGCACCGCTCTGTGGTGGGCGGCGCGCAGCACAGAGCAACGTCATCAGCAAGAACGCCTGGTCTGCCCCTTGCCGCCGCAAGCCGCAGGAGCTCCCCACCCCGGTATGGTCTGGGTGCCCGGAGGAACACTCACTTTCGGCGACACGGTGTATGCCGAAGAGATGCCTGTGCGCGCGGTGAAGTTGAATGGTTTTTGGCTGGACCGCACCGAAGTCACCAACGACCAATTCGCGGCCTTTGTACAGGCAACGGGTTACCGCACCGTCGCAGAGCGCGCGGTGGATGCATCGCTACACCCGGACTTACCCGCGGAGATGCGACAACCCGGTGCCGTGGTTTTCATCAGTCCGACCAGCTTGTCGGGCCAGGGCAGCCCCACGCAGTGGTGGAGGTATGTGCCGGGTGCCGATTGGCGCCATCCCGGGGGGCCGCAAACCAGCATCGAGGGGCGTGGCGCGTTCGCAGTGGTGAACGTGACGATCGAAGACGCCCGGGCCTACGCCCGCTGGAAGGGCACGGTCATTCCATCCGAAGCGCAATGGGAATGGGCGGCGCGCGCAGCTACGTCCCAGGCAGCACCCGCGCATGAACAACCGCGCCAGGCCAACACCTGGCAAGGTATGTTTCCGGTGGCCAACTCAGCGGAAGACGGATTTGTGGGGCTGGCGCCGGTGGGCTGTTTTGAGCCCAATGCGCTGGGACTGTTTGACATGATTGGCAACGCTTGGGAGCTCACGCGCGACGCCTACACCGCCAACCATACGGTGCTGTCACCCGAGCCCGATGCAGACCCCGGCCCCGGTAGTGCTCGCCCGGGCAGCAGCAAGGCCGTGGGGCAGCATGTCATCAAAGGCGGGTCGTTCCTGTGTGCGCCCAACTACTGCATGCGTTACCGGGCAGGTGCGCGTCAAGCGCAGGACGATGACCTGGCGGTGAGCCATTTGGGTTTTCGCACCGC
>CAIWRE010000304.1 GCA_903914985.1 uncultured beta proteobacterium
ATGCTGTGCGGCTTGCCGTCCACATAGCGCATGGTGACCTGGCTCTTGGCGTCCGGGCGCAGGAAAGGTAGGCGGCCGTCCTTGCGGAGTTGGGCCTGGCGTTCCATCAGGCGGTGGGCGTAGTAGATGGGCGCGGGCATCAGCTCAGGCGTTTCGTTGCAGGCATAGCCGAACATCAGGCCCTGGTCACCCGCGCCGGTGTTCAGGTGGTCGTCGGAGGCATGGTCTACGCCTTGGGCGATGTCGTTGGACTGTTTGTCATAGGCCACCAGCACCGCGCAGCCTTTGTAATCGATGCCGTACTCGGTGTTGTCGTAGCCGATGCGCTTGATCGTGTCACGTGCGACCTGGATGTAGTCGACATGTGCGTTGGTGGTGATTTCACCGGCCAACACCACGAGCCCTGTGTTGCATAAGGTTTCTGCCGCAACGCGGGACTTGGGGTCCTGCTTGAAAATTGCGTCGAGGATGGCATCCGAAATCTGGTCAGCGACCTTGTCGGGATGGCCTTCGGACACGGATTCAGAGGTAAATAAAAAATCGTTCGCCATAAAGAGGTTCTCCAAATTAAAACAAGCATTTGCGTTGCTTGGGCTTTGGAGCCGTCAGCGAACGCTTTAGCAGAATTGCCCGGAAGGACAAGGCACAATGGCGCGGCGCTTGCACGTCTGCCCTCGTGGTGGTCGCCCTGCAAGTAGTTCATAACTCAGCGACCGCCCCGATTTTACTGTACCCATGTTGTTTGCCTTCCAAGTGCTTGCGAGATTGCCTTTGTGGCTGCTGCATAGCCTGGGTGCGGCACTGGGGTGGCTGGTGTTTTGCTTGTCGCCGGGTTACCGGCGCAACTTCTTGGCCAACGCCAAGCAGGCCGACATTGCGGGGCCGCGGTGGCGCGCCGCGGTGGCAGCCGCAGGCCGCCTTACATTGGAAGTGCCACGCCTGTGGCTGGGCAAGCCGGCGCCGGTTCGCTGGCAGGGTGCGGAGCTGGTGGATGCCGCCTTGGCCCGGGGACGTGGTGTGCTGTTCATCACGCCGCATCTGGGGTGTTTCGAAGTCGCCGCGCAGGACTATGCACAGCGCTTTGGCACAACCCACCCCATGACCGCCTTGTACCGGCCGGCACGAAAAGCCTGGCTGGCGCAACTGGAGGCGCGCGCCCGCGCCAGACCGGGCTTGCTGACCGCGCCCACCACCACGGCGGGGGTCAGGCAATTGCTGAAGGCACTTAAATCGGGGCACTGTGTCGGCCTTCTGCCCGACCAAGTGCCGCCGCTCGGGCAGGGTATGTGGCAGTCGTTTTTTGGCAAGCCTGCGTACACCATGACACTGTCGGTGCGTTTGGCGCAAATGACCGGTGCCGTGACCCTGATGGCCTGGGGCGAACGTCTATCCTGGGGCAGGGGTTATGTGGTGCATGTCACGCCTATGCCGGATTTCGCCTCGATGGAGACCTCAGTCGCTGTGAGCGCCATGAACCAGGCGCTGGAGAAACTGGTGCTGCAACACAGTGACCAATACCTCTGGGGCTACGCCCGGTACAAGCAGCCGCGTTCGGAGTAATTCTTTGCTAACCAGAATTCCTCTGTTGCTCACCCAGTGGCTTGCGGTCCTGCCACTGCCCTGGCTGCGGGCCATCGGCTGGTTCATGGGGCTCATGCTTTATATGGGCGTGGCGTCGCGCCGCCATGTGGTCGATACCAATTTGCGGCTTTGCTTTCCCGCATGGACCGCGGCAGAGCGCCGCAAGCAGACGGTCCTGTGTTTTGTCTACTTTGCCCAGGCCTGGCTGGATCGGGGATGGCTTTGGTATGCCTCGCAGGAGGTGACCCTCAAACGTCTGAAAATCGTCGGCGCGGTTCAGGAGCTGGAGGGCAACGCGCCCACCTTGATATTCATGCCGCATTTTGTGGGCATGGACGCAGGCTGGTTGGCCCTCACGCAGCAGATGCCGCGCAAGTGCATGACCATTTATGCCCGCCAAACCAATCCGGTCGTAGACGCCTGGATTCTGAAAGGTCGACAACGCTTTGGCACGGGTCGCCCCTTTGACCGTACGCAGAGCTTCAAGCCGGTACTGGCGGGCTTGCGTGCCGGTGAGCCTTTGTGCTTGTTGCCGGACATGAATTACGAGCCCAATGAGTCCCTTTTCGTGCCGTTTTACGGAGTTCCTGCTGCAACCATTCCCTCCTTGTCTCGGGTCGCCAAGCTGGGGCGGGCCAAGGTGATTTCCATGGTGACCCGCATGACCGCGCAGGGCTACGAGGTCGAAATATCGCCGGCCTGGGACGGTTTCCCTTCCGACGATTTGGAGGCGGACACGGCGCTCATGAACTTGCGCCTGCAAGGCTACATTGACCAGTCACCCGCGCAGTACTACTGGGTACACAAACGGTTCAAAGACCGACCCCCGGGCCAGGTTTCGCCCTATTAGGCGAAGCGGTTCCAGGCTGTTTCAGGGCGCGGCCGGGCCGGGCAAGTCCTGCACTGGGCTCGAATTTTCAGGCGGATGCGCCCAGTCCCACAGCAAGGTGGCGACCTCTTCGATGCCAATGCGCTTGGGGGCAGAAAACAAGCGCACTTCGCCGCCGCCTGCCTGCAGCTTCATGATCGACAAGGCCTTGGCCCCTTCGGTGCGGGTCAACTTGTCGGCTTTCGTCAAGACGACCAGAAATTTCAGGCCTTCCTCAACGCGGGGGCGGATGACGTCGAGCAGCACTTCGTCGAGCTCGGTCATGCCATGGCGGGGGTCGCACATCAGCACAATGGCTTTGAGGTTTTCGCGGCTCACCAGGTAATTGGCCATCACCTGTTGCCAGCGGATCTTGTCTTGCTTGGGCACAGCAGCGTAACCATAGCCCGGCAAGTCGGTCAGCACGGCGTCCATCACGCCTTGTTTGCCCAGAGAAAACAAGTTGATGTGCTGGGTGCGCCCGGGTCGCTTGGACGCAAAGGCCAGCTGTTTTTGCTGCGTCAACGTGTTGATACAGGTGGATTTGCCTGCGTTAGAGCGGCCGACAAACGCAATTTCCGGTACATCGAGCGCGGGCAGGAAATGCAGCTGCGGTGCGGTCGTTAAGAATTTGGCCGTATGCAGCCAGCCCATGGCAATCGCGGCACGCGATTTTTCGGTCGCAGCGGCAGTGGGCGGGGCTTGAGGGAGAAGATTGGGCGTGGCGGTCATGCTTGTAATGGTTGTTGTAGCGGGTAAACCCAATGGTGCATTGTAGAATGCACCTGTTTTTTGCCTATTCAGATACATCACCGCCCTATGAAGTCGATTGCACAACTGATTCTCGTCGCAGCGCTGGCTGCAGGTTCGTTCGCGGTATCCGCGAATACCGCGACCCCCGAGGCACCGGCCAAGGCTGCCAAGCCTGACTTGGCCAAAGGCGAAGCGAGCTTCGGTGCAGCGTGTGCCGCCTGCCACGGTGCAGATGGTAATTCCGGCACCCCGGCGAATCCCAAATTGGCCCAGCAACACCCCGAATATCTGGTCAAGCAACTAAAAGAATTCAAATCCGGCAAGCGCGCGAATGCCGTCATGAGTGGCATGGCAGCGGCCTTGTCGGAAGAAGATATGCGAAACATTGCCTATTGGCTCACCAGCAAGACGGCCAAGCCAGGCTTTGCCAAAGACAAAGACACCGTGGCCCTGGCCGAGCGCATTTACCGTGGTGGTATTTCTGATCGCCAAGTGCCCGCTTGCGCAGGCTGCCACAGCCCCAACGGTGCTGGCATTCCGTCGCAGTACCCCCGCCTGAGCGGCCAGCACGCAGAGTACGCAGCAACCCAATTGACAGCGTTTCGCGATGGTATTCGCAAGAACAACAACGTCATGTCCCAAGTCGCGGCAAAATTGAACGACCGCGAGATCAAAGCCCTCGCGGATTACGTCGCCGGTCTGCGCTGATCCCGCCCCCGGCAAGTTGCTGAGTCACTTTGCCGGGGAGTTGTTTCATGCAAAAGAGCCGCCTGTGGTCCGGGGTGAATACACCCCTGAGCAGCGAAATCACCGACCGCCACTTGTTTGAGAGCCGCCGGCAATGGCTTCAGCGTGCAGCCAATGGCGTAGCGGCTCTGGGCGCATCGACTTGGGCCTCGCCTGAGGTCTTTGCCCAAACCACCAGCGCCACAGAAAAGCCCGGCAAACTGGCCCGATTGGCGACTGTGCCCAGCAAAATTCCCGGCGCTGTGGTGATGGAAAAGGCGACCGCCTACAAAGACGCCAGCAGCTACAACAACTTCTACGAATTCGGCACCGACAAAGCGGATCCTGCGGTCAATGCGCACACGTTGAAGACTTCGCCTTGGACTGTGGAGGCGGAGGGTCTGGTGCAAAAACCCGGCAAATTTGCACTCGAAGACCTGCTCAAACTTAGCCCCATGGAAGAGCGCATTTACCGCTTGCGCTGCGTGGAGGGTTGGTCCATGGTCATTCCCTGGGTGGGCTATTCGCTGGCGCAGCTTATTGCCAAAGTGCAGCCACTGGGCAGCGCCAAGTATGTTGAATTCGTTTCGCTGGCAGACCCCAAAACCATGCCCTTTGTCGGCAGCCGCACGCTGGACTGGCCCTATGTGGAGGCGCTGCGCTTGGACGAGGCATTGCATCCCCTGACTCTGCTGAGTTTTGGCATGTATGGCGAGGTGCTGCCCAACCAAAATGGCGCGCCCGTGCGCTTGGTGGTTCCGTGGAAGTACGGCTTCAAAAGCGCCAAAAGCATTGTCAAAATTCGTTTCACCGAAAAGCAACCGGCCACGGCTTGGAACAAAGCCGCCGCCAATGAGTACGGCTTTTATTCCAATGTCAACCCGCTGGTGGATCATCCCCGCTGGAGCCAGGCCACCGAGCGGCGTATTGGTGAAGACGGCTTGTTCGCGAAAAAGCGCAAAACCTTGATGTTCAATGGCTATGAAGCCCAGGTCGGTCAGCTGTACGCAGGCATGGACTTGAAAGCCAACTTCTAAGCGCACTTCATTCACTATGCTGCGCGCGGCAATCCAGCGTTGGCTTTTGAGCCCGTTTTCCAAGCCCTTGTTGTTTGGGGTGTGGCTGTTGCCCTTGGCGTGGTTGGTTTACGGTGCGGCCTACGACCACCTCGGCGCAAACCCCGCGGAGGCTTTGGTGCGTGCCACGGGAATCTGGACCTTGCGCGCCCTGTGCCTGGTGCTGCTGGTGACTCCGCTACGGGTCACGGTGGGCCTTCCTGCGCTGGCACGCTTTCGCCGAATGCTGGGCTTGTTTGTCTTTTTCTATGCAATCCTGCACTTCCTGGCCTACGGCTGGCTGGACGTGGGTCTTGACCTCGCCGATATCACCCAGGACATTGGAAAGCGACCGTTTATTTTGGTCGGCTTTCTTGCCTTGGCTCTTCTCACGCCCTTGGCATTGACGTCATGGAACGGAGCCATCCGCGCACTGGGCGCGCAGCGTTGGAGGCAGCTGCACCGGTTGGTCTACCTGATCGCCGTTGTAGCCATCTTGCACTTCTTCTGGATGCGGTCCGGCAAGCGCAACTATGCTGAGGTGGCGGTGTACGCCGCCATCCTGTCGGTCCTGCTGGGATCGCGGGTGTGGAAGCGCCTTAGCCGACCAGCGACTCCAGCGCAAACAAGTCGCTGACCGCTTCGCGGGCACGCACCAGGCTCGCTTGGGTTCCGTCGACCAGCACCTCGGCCGCGCGGCCCCGCGAGTTGTAGTTGCTGGACATGCTCATGCAGTAGGCGCCCGCGGACATCACAGCCACTTTATCGCCGGGCGCGAGTTGCAAGCTGCGGTCGCGGCCTATCCAGTCGCCACTCTCGCAGACCGGGCCCACCACGTCGTACACCACGGCTGGCGTCGATGGAGAAGTGGAGTTCAATGGAACAATCGCGTGGAAGGCTTGGTACATGGCCGGGCGCGGCAGGTCGTTCATGGCGGCATCGACGACACAGAAGTTTTTCTGCTCGCCAGGCTTCAGGTACAGCACCTCGGTGACGCATACGCCGGCATTGCCCACCAGCGACCGGCCGGGCTCGATCATGAGCTTGCGTTGACCAAAGCCGCGTGCGTCCAATTTGGCCAACAACTGCGCCCACAAGGCATCGGCCTGCGGCGGTGTGTCACCCTGGTAATCAATGCCCAAGCCGCCGCCGAAATCAATGTGTTCAATCGCAATGCCATGGGCCTCAATGGTCTCTACCAAGTCCAGCATGCGGTCCATAGCGTCCAGGTAGGGGTTGACTTCGGTAATTTGCGATCCGATGTGGCAGTCAATGCCTACCACCTTCAGGCCTGGCAGTGCTGCAGCATGCTGGTACACGGCCAAGGTGCGTTCATGCGCAATGCCAAATTTGTTGCCCTTCAGGCCCGTGGAAATGTAGGGGTGGGTCTTGGGGTCCACGTTGGGGTTGACGCGGATGCTGATCGGCGCGCGCAGCCCCATGTCTGTGGCGACCTCATTGAGCACGTCGATTTCTGATTCGCTTTCCACATTGAAGCAGCCAATGCCGGTCTGGAGCGCCAAGCGCATTTCTGATCGCGTCTTGCCCACACCCGAAAAAATGACTTTGGCCACGTCGCCGCCTGCGGCGATCACACGTGCCAGTTCGCCACCAGACACAATGTCAAAACCGCAACCCGCCTGGGCAAAAACCTGCAGTACAGCCAACGTGGAGTTGGCCTTCATGGCGTAGCAAATCTGGGCGTGGCGCCCCGCAAATCCGCGCTGGTATGCGGCATGGGCCGCGACCATGGACGCTTTGGAGTACACAAAAAGGGGTGTTCCAAACTGCTTGGCCAGGCTATTGAGTTCACAGCCCTCCACGTGCAGCTGCTTGTGCGCATAATGAAAAAATGGCTGACCGGGAAAAGTGGCTTGCATAGGTTGTTTTGTCAGGATATGGGTTGCGCAGGGGCGCCTGTGTTGGATGTCTGGGC
>CAIWRE010000305.1 GCA_903914985.1 uncultured beta proteobacterium
CACCAGAAGCAAGGCAGTGCTGCTGTCGCAAGCCGCAAAAGCGCTGGAACCGCAAACAGCCATAGCTGCCACGGAGATCAGTTTGATTTTCATAAATATTCCTAGGAAGGATTAAATACTTTGGCTCTTAATAAGCCCACGGGTGAAGTTCCGAGAACCGTTTGCCTACCAAGGTGTGCGCGTAAGATTTGGCCTTCGCGATGGCTTGGTTGGGCAATCACAGACCGCCGTTTACTTTCACTGCGGCTAGTTTCTGCAGGCTTTGTAAATGCGCTGCCAAAGTCAATGTGAAAGCAGTAGTCCGTTTGACCCATTTGCAAATTACATGTGAGGGTTTTGCAGACGGCCATTTATTTGCCCGTTTTGCGGAACATGCCCGGTGTGGCCATGATCTTGGCCACGGCCTGGGTGCGGTTATGCACGTCCAGGCGCTTGAACAGCTTTTGCAGGTGGTTTTTGACCGTCAGCGGGCTGACGTTCAAGATGAGCGCGATCTCAAAGTTGGTTTTGCCTTGCTGCACCCAGTTCAGGATTTCGAGCTGGCGCGCGGTCAGGGCCCAGGCCTCGTCGGTCAGGCGGCGCTCGGCTTCTGCTTTGCTGGCCCAGCTGCGGCACAGCGCCATGTGCAAATGGGGCAAGAGCGCGGCGGCAAAGTCCAGGTGCAGTGGCTGGGTGGGCGCGGCCAGACGGAAAAACACAAAACACGACGCCAAGCTACCGGGTGTGGCGCCGGTAAATACCACCAGGGCCGGGCCCAGCGCCCACTGCTTGACGCGCTGGAGCAGAGCCGCCGGGGCTGCCGCGACGGTGGGCGCGCCCTCCGGTGCTGCCTTGCTGTCGAGGTACAGCAGAGCTTGGCCTTGCTGCGAGCAGTGGCGGGCCAGGTCGGCACCCAGGCCGCCTTCGGCTGCGGTGGCGGCTTCCAGGGTTTTGGCGTCGATCAGGCTGCTGTAAAAGCTGTCGTGGTGCACCCAGTGGCCTTGGGCGTCCATCAAATGGCAGGTCATCAAGGCGTGCGGCACACAAGACTGCAGCGCGCCTTGCGACCACATGAACAGATCGCTGCGCTGACGTATGGGGAGCGCGCTGCGCAGCGCGTGGTGAAGGCTCGCCAGCACGGAGGCGGGTATGTCCAGCGAGTCGATCCTTCGGCGGTCAGCCCTGTGCCGAGTTCGCCACGGCGGCGGTCGGCGATCACAAACCGATAGCCGGCCGAGCGCACGGTTTCTATGCGATCCGGTTGACCCAGGGCGGCGAAGACTTTGCGAATGCGGCCCACGTAGACGTCTACCACGCGAACTTCAACCTCGTCGCGCTTGTCCCAGACGCGCTCGAGCAGGTGGTCGCGCGAGTGCACCCGCACCGGGTTGCACATGAAGTAGTTGAGCAGGCTGTATTCGGTCGGGCCCAGAGGCAGGGTCTGCTGGTTGGCAGAGATACAACGCTCGGAGTGGTTGAGGACCAGGCCGTCGAGCTCCATCAGATCGCGGTGTATGGCACCCACACTGCGGCGCAGTACCGCACCCACGCGGGCCAGCAGTTCGCGGTTCTTGAAGGGCTTGGTGACAAAGTCGTCGGCACCTCGGTCGAAGGCCTGCATTTTTTCTTCATCACCGTCGCGCGCGGTGACCATGATGACCGGGATTTTGAAGTGCAAAGGGTCTTTGCGCAGCAAACTCAGCAACGTGACACCGGATTGACCGGGCAGATTCCAGTCGCACAGCACCAGATCGGGCGGTGTTTGGGCGATCAGCTTGCGGGCGTCGTCGACACCAAAGGCCAGGTCTACCTGGTAGCCCGCCATGGAAAGGTTCAGCCGCAACAATTCTTGGATGTCGGGCTCATCCTCCACCACCAGTACACGATATTCCATTCAATCCTCTGTTTTCAACCTTGCTGGACCTTGCGGTGCGCCAAAAGCAGCACAGCAGGCGCGCGGAGCCGAAAGAGACGGCGAACGGAGTATCGTGAACAAATGTAACGAATCTGTTACAGATTGTGAATTTTGCGAATTTCAGCGAAGAGGCCGACAACTGGCGCAAAGGCCTGTGGATGGGTCAAATTGCCGGGGTAACGCACCAAGGCGCTGCGTTGTGCACCAACCCCATCCACAAGGCCCAGGCGGCGCTGAGTGCCAGTGCGGCACCCGCCACGCGCACGCCCAGGCTGCCATGGCCACCAAAGGCGGCATTGCCTCGCAGGCGCAGCCACAGCCAGGGGCCGGCCACCATGGACACGCTGGTGCCCAAGGCAAACAGCGCCATCACCATCGCGCCCCCAGCCACCGAACCCGCCAGGGCCGCCACCAGCAGGGCCGAGTACAAGAGTCCACAGGGCAACAGCGCCCAGACGACGCCCAAGACCCAGGGCGCACTGGCACTGCGCAGACTCCATTGGCGTGCCGCCTGCCAGAGGCTGCGGCCCACGCGCTCCAGCCAGATGGGTTGCTCGGCCTTGAACAGCAGCAACAAACCCAGCACCAGCGCAGCCACGTGCAGCAGGCTCCACACCGGGCGCAAGGCCGCCGACTGCACCGTGAGCCAACCCAGGCCCTGCATAGACGCCGCGGCGAGCGCACCTAGGGCCGAATAGCCCAGCACGCGCCCGCCCTGGAATGAAAAAATGGCCTGGTTTTTGCGGGGCCCGGCGGCTTGGCCCAGCCCGGCGCAGGCCGCGCCACACATGGCCACGCAATGGGGCCCGCCCACCAGGCCCATCAAAAGGGCGGTGCCAGCCAGAGTAAAGAGAGGGTTGCTCACCCGACGATGGTAGCGGGGCCTAGAGAATCTTCGAAAACCGATTCAGACTGCGGTTGTCCTGCAAATGGCGGTCAAACACCATGGCCACGGCCCGCACAAAAAACCAACCGGTCTCCGTCACTTCAATGCTGTCGTCGCCCAACACGACCAGGCCCTGGTCCGCCAACGGTGACAGCGCCTCCAACTCGGCGGCGAAATGACGGCGGAAATCCACCAGATACGCCAACGAGATGGACTCAAAGTGCACCGCACCCTGGCACATGAGGGCCATGATCACGGCGCGGCGCAGCAGGTCCTCGCGCGTGAGCGCCAAACCGCGCACGACCGGAAAACGCCCATGGTTGAGCGCGTCGTAGTACTCGTCCAAGGTTTTGGCGTTCTGGCTGTAGCTCGGGCCGACGCGCCCGATGGAGGACACGCCCAACGCGATCAGGTCACAGTCGGGCTGGGTGCTGTAGCCCTGGAAGTTGCGGTGCAGACGGCCCTGGCGCTTGGCGATGGCCAGAGGGTCATCCGGCAACGCAAAGTGGTCCATGCCCACATAAACATAGCCTGCGGCCTGCAGAGCTTCGAGCGAGCGGGCCAGCATGGCAACTTTGTCACCCGCTTTGGGTAGGTCGATTTCGTGGATACGGCGCTGGGGCTTGAAGCGCTGCGGCAGGTGCGCGTAGCCGTACAAAGCGATACGGTCCGGGCGCAGTTGGGTGATCTGCTCCAGCGTGCGGTCGAACGAGGCCGCGCTTTGCAGTGGCAGACCGTAAATCAAATCGACATTGATGGACTCAAACCCGCGGTCGCGGGCCGCCTGAACCAG
>CAIWRE010000306.1 GCA_903914985.1 uncultured beta proteobacterium
CACATCCACCTCGGCGCGCAGCGCCTTCATGGCCTCTTTGTGGCGCACGCCAAAGCGGTGCTCTTCATCAATGATCAAAAGCCCCAGGTTTTTGAAATGCGTGTCCTGGCTCAGCAGTTTGTGGGTGCCCACCACGATGTCAATCGTGCCGTCTGCCACGCCCTTGAGTGCGGCGGTGATTTCTTTGCCAGAGCGAAAGCGGCTCATCTCCGCCACCTTGACCGGCCATTTGCCAAAGCGATCCACCAGGGTTTGGTAGTGCTGCTCCGCCAACAGCGTGGTGGGTGCCAACAGTGCCACTTGTTTGCCACCGGTAATCGCAATAAAGGCGGCGCGCAGGGCCACTTCGGTTTTGCCAAAGCCCACGTCGCCGCACACCAGACGGTCCATGGGGCGCGGGCTGATCATGTCCTGGATCACCGCGTGAATGGCGGCTTTTTGGTCCGGTGTTTCTTCAAAGCCAAAGTCGTTGGCAAAGGTTTCGTAGTCGGTAGGCGAGTAGCGGAAGGCATGGCCTTCGCGCGCGGCACGGCGGGCGTAGATATTGAGCAGCTCGGCAGCGGCATCGCGCACCTGTTCGGCGGCGCGGCGCTTGGCTTTCTCCCACTGGCCCGAACCCAAACGGTGCAGGGGCGCTTCATCCGCACTGACGCCGGTGTAGCGGCTGATGAGCTGCAACTGGCTTACGGGCACATACAGCGTGGCCTGGTCGGCATATTGCAGGTGCAAAAACTCTTGCAGTTCCGGTTCGCCTTGCGCGTTTTTATTGCCCAGGTCCAGATGCACCAGGCCGGTGTAGCGGCCAATGCCATGCGCCGAGTGCACCACCGGGTCGCCGATCTTGAGCTCGCTCAGGTCTTTGATCAGCGCCTCGACATCGCTGACCTGTTCTTGTTTCTTGCGTCGCCGGGTGGTGGGGCCTGCGGCAAACAGCTCGGTCTCGGTGACCAGGTCAATGCCGTGCTCCAGCCAGCGAAAGCCCACGTTGAGCGCGGCGGTGGCAATGCCCAGCGGCTCGCTGCTCGCCAAAAATTCAGCCAGCGTGTCAAAGGCCGGTGCCCGCAGGTGGCTTGCGCCTAAAAAATCCAACAAGCTGGTTTGCCGGCCCTGGCTCTCGGCCAGCACCAGCACGCGGTGTGCGGTGTTGGCCAGATGCGACTTGAGCTGCAACAGCGGGTCTTCCACGCCACGCACGGCAGCCACCACCGGCATGGCGTCAAACTCGGCATAGGCGCTGGGTGCGCCCGGCTCTGCGGCCATCGGGCGCAGCGCGAGTTGGGCGTAGTCACGGCCCGCGGCGTAAAACTGCTCAATGCTCAGGAACAAGGCTTCGGGCGGCAGCACCGGGCGCTCCGGGTCGCCTTGCACCAGGCGGTAACGGTCTTTGGTGTCTTGCCAAAAACGCTGAAAGCTCGGCTCCAGGTCGCCATGCAACACCACGGTGGCCTGCGGGCCCAGGTAGTCAAACACGGTGGCGGTGTCGTCGAAGAACAGGGGCAGGTAGTACTCAATGCCCGCGGTGGCCACGCCTGCGCCCATGTCTTTGTAGATGCGGCTCTTGGTCGGGTCGCCTTCCAGCAGCTCACGCCAGCGGTTGCGAAACTTGGCGCGCGCGGCCTCGTCCATGGGGAACTCGCGTCCGGGCAGCAGGCGCACGTCGGGCACGGGGTAGAGGCTGCGCTGGCTGTCGGGGTCAAAGGTGCGGATGCTGTCGATCTCGTCGTCAAACAAATCCACCCGAAACGGCACCAGCGAGCCCATGGGAAACAAGTCAATCAAGCCGCCGCGCACCGCATATTCCCCCGGGCTGACGACCTGGGTGACGTGGCTGTAACCCGCCAGCGTGAGTTGCGCCTTGAGCTTGGCCTCGTTGAGCTTTTGCCGTACTTTGAA
>CAIWRE010000307.1 GCA_903914985.1 uncultured beta proteobacterium
CGCAGTGGTGGTAGACGGTTGTGTACGCGACGTCAGCGAACTGGCGCAGTGTGCCGTTGGCATTCGCGCTTTGGCGCTTTTTCCTATGCCGACGCAGCGCCGCATGCCGGGCCAAACCCAATTGGCCGTGCAAATTCGGGGTGTCTGGGTGCGCCCCGGCGACTGGTTGTATGCCGACGAGGACGGCATGGTGGTGAGCCGCCGCAAGCTCTAGCGATCAGCTACGGCCTTGAACTGCGAGCGGGCAGGGTGGCCAGCAATAGTCCGAACAGTGCCACGGCGAATGCTGCCGCCTGAATTCCGGTGAATGGTTCGTGCAGAAAAAGTGCGCCAATCGCGGTGGCTGTGACGGGCAGCATGACGCTGAACACGCCCGCTTGCGCAGCGGGCACGGTTTTGACCCCGGTCATCCACAACCAGACCGTACCCATGCTGGCGGCCAGTGCGTAAAAAACCAGCAAACCCCAGGACGGGGCTTGTACTGCGGAAAAATCAAAACGCAGCGCGTAATAGAGGCCAGCAGGCGCCATGAGCGCAAAGCCATAGAGGTTGATGATGGCTGCAATCCGCTTGGGGCTGATGTTGGCGGTCAGTCGTTTGCCGATGACCAGGTAGGCCGCTTCACACAGCACGGCGCCAAACACCAGCAAGTTGCCCCACAGGGCGCGGTCAGAATCGGCAGGCTCCATCACTGCAGATTGCGCGTGTCTACCCCAGGACAACAGTGCCATGCCTGCTGCTCCGCAGGCCACGGCCAACCAAATTCGCAGGCCCAGCCGCTCCTTCAGGAACACACCGCTCATCAGGGCGGCCACCGCCGGAATGGCCGCCAAGATCACCCCCGCCGAGACGGTGCTTGTCATGCTCACGCCGTACAGCATGCAAATGGAAAACAGGAAATTTCCCAAAAAAGACTCGAAAAACAGCAAGACACGGGTGCGTCGATCGAGTGGCGGTTCATCCGCAGGTTTTTTCAGCCAAGGAGCCATCGCGATGGCCGCAATGCCAAAACGCATCCACCCCAGCAAAAACACCGGGAGTGCCGCGACCAGCGGTTTGGACAGGGCCACATAAACGCCGACCAGGCTCATGCTCAGGGCCAGGCAAAGATAGGCCAGGGGACGTTGAAAACGGCGGTTCAAAACGAAACTATGTGGGGTTGGTTGGGCGCAAAGTGCGTAGGCGCAGGGGCCGGCGTCAGCGATTACCATGCGGAGCTTGGAGGTTACACCATGAGCAGCGCCCACTTCGCCTACGCCAACAACAGCAACCGCTTTCTCGCCACCGATCCGCTGCAGGAGCAGCCCTTTGCGATTGCTGGCATTCCCTTTGACGGGGCCGTTACCAACCGCCCCGGGGCGCGTTTTGGTCCGCAGGAAATCCGCCGGGCCAGCCTGATGCTGTGCGACGGAATTCACCCATATTTCAATGTGTCACCGCTCGGCCAGTTGGGCGACGCGGGCGACATGCGCCTGCCCAACGCCTCGCCCTTGCCCGAAGTACGTACCGAAATTCAAAGCCAGGCAGCCGCACTCATGGCGCGCCATCACTGTGTTTTCATGGGTGGCGACCATTCTGTGACATTGCCGCTATTGCGCGCCGCCAAGGCCCAACACGGCCCTTTGGCCCTGATCCATTTCGATGCCCATTGCGACACCTGGAGTGACCACTTTGGCGAACCCTCGGGCCACGGCACCTAGACCTATGAGGCGATTCAAGAGGGGCTCGTGGACCGCAGCAAATCGGTGCAGATCGGCATCCGCTCCAGTGGCGAACGCGCGGCGCGTGA
>CAIWRE010000308.1 GCA_903914985.1 uncultured beta proteobacterium
CGTCTCCACAGACTACGACACGTCAGACCGTCTGTACTTTGAGCCTTTGACGCTCGAGGATGTTTTGGAGATCGTGGACAAGGAAAAGCCTCTTGGCGTCATTGTCCAGTACGGCGGCCAGACGCCGTTGAAGCTGGCGCTGGATCTGGAAGCCAATGGCGTGCCCATCATTGGAACCTCGCCCGACATGATTGACGCGGCTGAAGACCGGGAGCGTTTTCAGAAGTTGCTGCATGAACTCAAACTGCGCCAACCACCGAACGCCACGGCCCGTACCGAGCCAGAAGCGCTCGAAAAAGCAGCTGCCTTGGGTTATCCGCTGGTGGTACGCCCGAGCTATGTGCTGGGCGGTCGCGCCATGGAAATCGTGCACGAGCAGCGCGATCTGGAGCGCTACATGCGCGAGGCGGTCAAGGTCAGCCACGACTCGCCCGTCTTGCTGGACCGCTTTTTGAATGACGCGATCGAGTGCGATGTGGACTGCATTCGCGACGCGACCGGGGCAACCTGGATCGGCGGCGTAATGGAGCACATCGAGCAGGCCGGCGTGCACAGCGGGGACTCTGCGTGCTCGTTGCCGCCTTACAGCCTGGGTGCGGGGACCGTCACCGAGATCAAGCGCCAGACCGCTGCCATGGCCAAAGCCTTGAACGTGGTGGGTTTGATGAATGTGCAGTTCGCGATTCAAAACGTGGAGGGGCGCGATGTGATTTACGTGCTGGAAGTGAATCCGCGCGCCAGCCGCACCGTGCCCTTTGTCAGCAAGGCCACCGGCGTGCAACTGGCCAAGGTGGCCGCGCGTTGCATGGTCGGTCAAACGCTGGCGCAGCAGGGTGTGACGAAGGAAGTTACGCCGCCGTATTTCAGCGTCAAAGAAGCAGTCTTCCCGTTTGTGAAATTCCCTGGTGTGGACACGATTCTCGGGCCTGAGATGAAATCCACGGGCGAGGTGATGGGTGTGGGCAAGACCTTTGGCGAGGCCTTTGTGAAGTCTCAGCTGGGCGCGGGTACCAAATTGCCGCGCACAGGCCGTGCCTTTATCTCGGTCAAGCAAAGCGACAAGGCGCGCGCCGTCGAAGTGGCGCGCAAGCTCTCTGACATGGGCTTTGAGCTGCTAGCCACCAAAGGCACTGCCTTGGCCATCACCAGCGCCGGAGTGGCCTGCCGCACGGTGAACAAGGTCACCGAGGGACGGCCCCATATTGTGGACATCATCAAAAACAACGAAATCGCTTTGGTAGTCAACACGGTGGAGGAGCGCCGTAACGCAATTGCAGACTCGCGTCATATTCGCACTTCGGCACTTTTGGCGCGGGTCACGACCTTCACCACCATTGCCGGTGCGGAAGCCGCAGTCGAGGGCATGAAATACCTGGACGATCTGGGCGTGATATCGGTGCAGGAGATGCACGCGCAACTGTTGGCATAATCCGCCCATTCTTTGCTGGGACAGTGCGGCGCCAACGCGTTGTACTGTCCCGCTTTATTTTCGCCCCACTGCTGACACTTCATTTTTATGGCCACCATTCCACTGACCAAGCGCGGCGCCGAGATTCTCAAGGCCGAACTGCACCAACTCAAGACGGTGGAGCGCCCCTGGGTGATCAATGCCATTTCTGAGGCCCGCGCCCAGGGCGACCTGAGTGAGAACGCCGAATACGACGCAGCCAAAGACCGTCAGGGCTTTATCGAAGGGCGTATTCAAGAGGTCGAAGGCAAGCTGTCGGCAGCGCAAATCATCGACCCCCAGTCTTTGGACGCCGGTGGACGGGTGGTGTTTGGCGCAACAGTCGACCTGGAAGAAGAAGAGACCGGTGACCGCGTGACCTACCAAATCGTGGGGGAAGACGAGGCCGACCTCAAACTCGGCCTGATCAACATCAGTTCACCAATCGC
>CAIWRE010000309.1 GCA_903914985.1 uncultured beta proteobacterium
GCTGAAATGCCCGGGCGCTTTGACCGCGTGGCACTGGGCAATGGCGCACTGCCCACCGGCACCATGGAAGTGCCACCTGCTTTCAAAATCTGGCGCGCGTTTTCGCGCTACAGCCCGTGGTTTCCCATCGGGCGCATCGTCAAAGTCGGTTGCGCTCAGGGTCTGACGCCCCACGAAGTGTCTGCTTATGACGCACCCTTCCCCGGTCGCGCTTACCGTGTGGCCGCCCGGGTGTTTCCCGGCTTTGTGCCCACCACCCCCCAAGATCCCGAGCGCGCGCGCAACGAGGCGGCATGGGAAGTGTTTAAGCGCTGGGAAAAACCGTTCATCACCCTTTTCAGCACCCGCGACCCCGTGACACGTGGCGGCGAAGTCATGTGGCAGCAGCAAGTTCCCGGTGCGAAAGGCCAGGCTCACACCAAAATTCGCGGCGCCGGCCATTTCCTGCAGGAGGACAAGGGTGCCGAAGTAGCGGAGCACCTGGCAGCGTTTGTGCGCAGCGGCTTGAAATAAAGCGCCTAATGGGGGGTGCCCCGCACCGGGGTGCGGCACCGCCAAAGGCTCCATGCTCCCCCCGTCCTCTGCGTTCCCGGGCTATTTCACCAAGCAAGAAAACATCGCCATCACCGGCGTGGCGGACATGGTGATTCGCTCGCTGCTGGACAAGCAACAGTTTCACGACCCGCTGGAAGCCGCCCTGCGCCTGGGCATTTCATCCGCTACCTGGCCCTTGTTCGGCTTGCTGTGGCCCTCGGGGGCGCGGCTGGCCGAGCGCATGGCCTTGCGGCCGGTGCGTGCCAGTGAACGTATTTTGGAAATCGGCTGCGGCCTGGCGCTCTCCAGCCTGGTGGGCCACCGCCGGGGCGCGGACGTCACCGCCAGCGACTGCCATCCCTTGGCCGGCGCGTTTCTGGCCGAAAACGTGCGCCTCAACGGCCTCTTGCCCCTCAAATACCGCCACGGGCAGTGGGGCGGTTTGCCGCCGGCATCCGATTTTGTTGGCCTTGCACCGGTGTCCACCGTTGCCTTCGCCGTGCCCGAGATGGCCATTGCGGGTCAGTTCGAGTTGATCATTGGCAGCGACATACTTTACGAACGCGACGAAGCAGGCACCCTGGCTGCGTTCATTGAAAGCCACGCGGCACCACAGGCCGAAGTCTGGGTGGTCGACCCGAACCGGGGCAACCGCGCGCACTTTCACCGCAACATGGCAGCGCTGGGTTTTTCCATGCACGAAGAAAAGTTAGACCGGCTGGCGCTGCCGGGCTTGGACGCCTACCACGGGCGCATGCTGACCTACACCCGCACTCACTTACCCTGAAGCAGCTCCAGCACGCTCACGCGGTAGGCCCCCACGGTAGGCACCACGGCCGCCGCCAAAGAGACCACGCAGGCCAACGCAGGCACCCATAGCAGCTCCGGCGGCCAGGCCCAGCCGCCAATCAACAGCGAGTTGTCCAATTGCAGCATCCAAGCAATCAACAAGGTCAGTGCTTGCCCACCGACCAGGCCGATCGCGGACGACATCAAACCAAGCCAGAGTGCTTCGCCCAATAGCAGTGCCGCAATTTTTGCAGGGGGCGCACCCAGCATGCGCAGCAGCGCCAGGTCAGCACGGCGTTCGCGCACCGCGTTCAAGAGGGCAATGAACACACTCAGCCCGGCAGTCAACAACAGCACACCGGCAAAAGCACGCAGCACCTCGGTACCAATGCCCAGCATGCTCAGCAGCTTGGTGATTTCAAATGCGGGCGAGGCAGCCTGCATGACCGTGTTGGCGTTCACCCACCGAGGAAAACTCATCGCTGCCAAGGGTGTTTTGTACTGCACCAAAGCCAGCGTGACTTCGCGCGCGCTTTCCTCGGCGGCGTGGTCGTCATCGTCGTGCTCCGCATGGCGGGTTTCGTGCACTTTCCAGCTTGACGCGGTATCGGTCACGATCAGGCGGTCCATCACTGTGCCCGTGGCTTGCAATATCCCAACCACCCTGTAGGGGTCGTCCTCGTGCACATGGCCGCCCGCGCCCAAGCCGTGCGAACCCTCGAAGGAGTCGCCGATGTGCAAGCTGAGCTTTTTGGCCACTGTGGCACCCAGTACCACCTCCATCGGAGCACGCCATAAGGCACCTTGCGCGAAGGTGGCGCCGTAATGCGCCACATAGTCATGGGACGAGCCCACGATGCGAAAGCCTTGAAAGCTGTCACCCAGACTCAGGGGGATGACCGCGGCGACCATCGGGTTGTTCCTCAAGGCCTGGACTGCTTTAAGCGGCACATTGCCCGGCGGCACATCGATGTGAAAGACGCCACTCAAAATGAGCTGCATCGGGCTGCCCTTGGCGCCCACGACGGCGTCTATGCCGGCGAGGTCTTTGTCAAACGCCTTTTCCAGCTGAAAGCTCAGCAGC
>CAIWRE010000310.1 GCA_903914985.1 uncultured beta proteobacterium
CGCTGAGACGGTTTGGCCATCACTTTGTGTGGCCAGCACTTGGAGCTGATGGATGCCGGGTTTGTGCACACTCACAGCGCGCACCGTGGCCAGGGACGTGTTGGCGGGTACACCTTTAAGGCAGGAGGCCTCACAGACTTTAAGCGCCGCAGCGGCATCGACAGGCTTGCCATCAATGCTGAATTGGGCGCTGGTAATGCTCTTGGTCGCATCGTCCGGACGCACCGTGGCTTGCAAGTCAAACCTCTGGCCAGGCAAAAAACGCGCGATGACGGGCGCGGCCTGTCCGTTGGAAAAAAGCTCGCTCGGCGGCGTCAAGCGCGTGACCGTAGGCGCGGCTGCGGCGGCCAAAGGCAATGCGAAGAGAGCCAGTGCAATCCAGGTGAGCGGTGGGTGGTTTTTCATGGTGAGTCCGGGCAGGGTTGAATCAAATGAATCGGCAAAAAGTCAATGGCTGTGCTGCAGGCTGTGAAGGTACTGAGTCACTTCAAATCGAGTCATGGGACGTACAGCGTCGGGGGCAAGTTGCATACGGAACCATGAGATCCGCCCGTCCGGCTCCTCTTTGCGTCCGACATCGAGGGTTCCCGTCACTTCCACCAAACCGCGCGCATGGGCCACAGCCCAGTCCCGCTGGTCGGGTGCCAAACGTACAAAAACGGTGGCGGGGGGAAGGTCGTCCGCCTCGCCATCAGCGTGCTGGCTCATCAGCACAGGGCGCGGCGTGAGCAAAAACTTTCCGAGTGTGGCGACTTCCTGTTGCACGACATAGCCGACCAGTCGCACCTCCTTGCCTTGTGCCTGGCGAATCCGTTCGCTCATCGCCAAGCCTTTGTCGCCCACCGGCATTTGGAAGAAGTCTTTCCAGTACAGAGCGACTGGTGGGGTCGCTTGGCGTGCAACTTCATCTGCAGGCAGTACGGTTTGGCCTGTCGCAGAAGCCGCCATCATGCCCATGGTGAGCACCACGGCAATGTTGTGACGTAACCATCGGATTAGGTTGCGCGGAGTGGTGGGGGTTGGCATGGGCGTCTCCATCCTAAGGCTAAGCACCGAATGTGACAGTGGTGTGTCGGCTCCATGTCACGCAGGTCTTGCCATTCGGGTCAGGCCAATACGTCCGTTCCCGCGTCGAAACTATCAGCAAATGTGAAATAGATAGAGGTAAAAAACATGGCGGCCATCACCAGGCCGCAGGGGAACAGCACCGCTGCGACACTATCCTCTCCGCCCACGAGCATCGCCATCAAGGCCGCGGCGGTGCTCACACCAAGGAACAAGCAAAACCAGACCAGGCTGTACACCAGGTAAGCGCCCATATTCCTGCCGCAGGCAACGGCACTGAAAAAAAGACTTTTTACGGGGGACACGCCATGCCAGTGCACCAAGGCCGGCGCATGCCAAAACAACAGTGAAACCGGCAAATAAAGCGCCATCGCCAACAAGGCTGCCGATTTGAAAGCTGCGTCCTGTACAACATCGGCATCCATGCTGCCACCCAACAGGTAAAGCCTGGCAAACTTTCCGCCGTCTATCAAAGCACTACAGGCCAGCACCAACAAAATGGCAGCAGCGTAAAGTCCGCCCAGTGTCATCATCGATCGCAGCTCTTCGCGTCCGGAACGTAATCCACTGAGCAGCACCAGCGGCTTCGGAAACCCTCCCTTGTTGACGATCTGTGTAGCAGCCATGAGGCCCAGGGTGGCCGCTGGCAGCAGCGCCAATGCCAGAGCATTGCCCAGCACCGGCACCAGACTGAGGACGGACATCAGCGCCATAAAGATAAAAAACAGACCTGAGAGTGCCAGCGGTTGCCGGAAAAATGTCCTGACGCCTTGCTTCACCCACAAGAGACCCTGTCGGGCGGGAAGGATGTGGAGTTTCATAGGCGGGTCTCTGGACACGCGATGCGCTGGCGAAGCAGGCGCTCGAATCGCGTAGGGTCGTGCGGCTTCAACATACTGGCTTCGCGGGGCAGGTACCAGTCCCACAGGCGCGAAAGCCAAAAACGCAAAGCCGCCGCCCGAAGTATGGCGGGTAATAACTTGCGCTCTGCGGCCTCTAAAGGTCGAACCGCGCCGTAAGCGTCCAAAAACGCCTGTGCGCGATCCGCAATGCTTACTCCGCTGTCCAGATCCACGCACCAGTCGTTCAAACACACGGCGATGTCAAACACCCAAGCGTCATTACCGGCAAAGTAAAAATCAAAAAAACCGCCAAGCACCGGCGCATCCCCGGTGTCTGTGGACGGCAAAAACATCACGTTGTCGCGGAACAAGTCGGCATGGATGGGGCCGCGCGGCAGAGCGGCGTAGCCGGCCAGTGTGGAAACATGGTTCTGGTAGGCCAATTCGGACTGCAAGAGCGCTGCCTGGGCGGGCTCCACGTGGGGCAGCACCACCGGTACCGTCTCGTTCCACCACGCCAGGGCGCGCAAATTGTCCTGGCGCAGAGGGAAACTGCGTCCCGCCAAGTGCATGTGCGCCAAGGCGGCGCCCACCTTCGCGCAGTGCGCGGCGCCGGGGGCCAACTCACTCTTGCCGGTCAGCATGCTCACGACCGACGCCGGTTTGCCACACAGGGTATGCACCACTTCGCCCTGGGCGTCGGGGGTGGGGTTGGGTACGGCAATGCCCTTGGCCGCCAGATGCGCCATCAGGCGCAAGTAATACGGAAGCTGCTCGTGGGTCAGGCGCTCAAACAAGGTCAGCACATAGCTGGGGCCCTCGGTGTGGGCAAAGTAGTTGGTGTTTTCGATGCCGCCGCTGCAGCCTTCCAGGGTGGTGAGGCGTTCCAGGCCCAAGCGTTCGAACAAGGCGCTGGCCTCGTCGAATGAAACTTCCGTGTAAACCGCCATGAATCCAACCTGTGAATAGAACGCTGAGAGAGGGGCCGCGCACGGGGAGTCCGCCGCCAAAAGGCCAAAGCCCATTGTAGAACGCGCCCTCACAGGCAAAATGGCCCTATGCAGCCTTCTGACAATACCCTTTTGCTGATCGACGGATCGAGCTACCTGTACCGCGCGTTCCATGCCATGCCCGACCTGCGGGCGGTGCCGGGAGACCCCAGCAGCAGCCCCACCGGTGCGGTGCGCGGCATGGTCAACATGATGCAAGCGCTCAAAAAAGAGGTGCCTGCCGCCTATGTGGCCTGCGTGTTCGACGCCAAGGGCCCTACGTTTCGCGACGCCATTTACCCGCAGTACAAAGCGCAGCGTGCGCCCATGCCCGATGATTTGCGCTTACAAATCGCGCCCATCCACGAAGCGGTGCATTTGCTGGGCATGCGGGTGCTGGATGTACCGGGAGTCGAGGCCGACGACGTCATCGGCACCCTGGCGGTGCTGGCGGCCTCGCGCGGCATGGAGGTGGTGGTCAGCAGC
>CAIWRE010000311.1 GCA_903914985.1 uncultured beta proteobacterium
CCCTTGGCGGAAATCATTCGCGATATCAACAAGTACAGCAACAACGTGATGGCGCAGCAGTTGTTTTTGACGCTGGGGCGCGAGGGCAAAGGCGATGTGGCCACGCTGGGCAGCGCGCGCGCGGTGGTGGAGCGCTGGTGGCAGTCGCGCATCAGCAGCACCGAGCCGCTGGAGCTGGACAAAGGCTCCGGGCTGTCGCGCCAGGAGCGTATGAGCGCCCGCGCGCTGGGGCAATTGCTGCAAACGGCTTATCGCTCGCCCCTCATGCCGGAGTTGATCGCCTCGCTGCCGCTGAGCGGCGTGGACGGCACACTCAAACGCGCCAAAGTCGCCACCCCAGGCAGCGCCCATCTCAAAACCGGCAGCCTGAACGGCGTGACGGCCATCGCAGGTTATGTGGACGGCGCCAGTGGCAAACGCTACGCGCTGGTGGCGCTCGTGAACCACCCCAACGCCGCCTCCGCCCGCGCCGCCTTTGACGCGTTGGTCGACTGGACCGCCCAAGATACTGAGGACCGTTGAATTGATGCAAATTGCCGATTGGATAGGCAGCGCCGCCGCCGTTTTAACCACTGCCAGTTTTGTGCCGCAGGTCGTGCACACCCTGCGTACCAAAGACGTGAGCGGGATTTCCCTGTCCATGTACAGCGTGTTCGTCGTGGGTGTGGCTCTGTGGCTGGTGTACGGCCTGCTGCTGAACGCCTGGCCTATCGTGATCGCCAATGCCATCACCGTGACCCTGGCGACCTGCATCCTGGCGATGAAGCTGCGCTACCGCTGATGTCGCATTTCGGACAGGCTCGGCGGGTTTACCCCGATGGCAGCGGCATCAAAATTGAATAAATTTGTTTTATTCACTCAATTGCAGTGATATTTTCAAATTTAGTTCATTTCCTTTGAAGGGGCAGGCGCCATGCAATGGTTCAAATTAGGGGCAATCGCACTGGGATCCGCAGTGCTCGCGGCGTGCGGCGGCGGCGGTGCAGGCGGTCCTTTGGGCAGCCAAAACAACGACCCGAACCGGGGCGCGTTGATGCAAACCCCCGTTCCGCGCATTGCCGGCTTGTCGGCTGCAGAATTTACCGGCATGCTGAACGCCGACTCCACTGGGCAAGGCCTTTTGCAACTGACAGGAAACCCTGTCTGCGGTGTGGATGTGAACTACATCAAATACGGCACGGTAGGCGCAAGGGATGAGCGAACCACTGCGTCCGGCGTGGTGATGGTCCCTACCGGCTCCGCAGCGGCCTGCACCGGCCCGCGTCCCATTGTTCTCTATGCCCACGGAACCGTTATTGAGAAGCGCTACAACCTGGCAGACTGGACAGACCGCACCAATCCGGCGTTCAGCGAATCCACATTGCTGGCCGCCATGTACGCCGCGCAAGGCTATATCGTGGTGGCACCCAACTACGCTGGCTATGACAGCTCCACGCTGGGATACCACCCCTATTTGAATGCCGACCAAGAGTCCAAGGAAATGATCGACGCCTTGGCTGCCGCCAAGCAGGCATTGCCCACGCTCATGTCCGCGACCACCGCGAACACCAAGCTCTTCATTACCGGCTATTCGCAAGGCGGCCACGTGGCCATGGCCACCCACCGCGCCATGCAAGCACTGCCAACGCCCATTCCTGTAACGGCATCGGCACCATTGTCGGGGCCCTATGCTTTGGCGGCCCAATCGGATGCCACCTTCCTCGGCATGGTGAACGCGGGCGGAACGGTGTTTTCTCCCATGATTTTTACCAGCTACCAAAAGGCCTACGGGAATTTGTACACCAGCCCGTCCGAAATCTATGAAAGCGCCTTCGCCACCGGCATCGAAAGCCTGCTGCCTGGAAGTTACAACTGGACAACGCTGTTTACGAGTGGCAAATTGCCTCAATTGGCTTTGTTTAGCAGTACCGCACCCACGGGTCTCGGCGCTTACACGCCGCCCGTTACGAACACCCCGATCGACGCGCTGTTTGCCGCGGGATTTGGCGCTAACAACCTGATCAAAAACTCCGTCCGGTCGGCCTATATCGCCGATGCACTGGCGTATCCGGATGGTGTGGTGCCTGCTGTCCGGGGCAACTCCCTGGCAAACGACCGGGCCCAAAGTCCCTTGCGCGTAGCGGCCATGCGCAACGATTTGCGGAACTGGACTCCTGCATCGCCCGTCCTGCTGTGTGCCGGCAATGCGGATCCCACTGTTTTTTATGGCTACAACACTGCCGTAATGAGCAGGCTGTGGGCGGGACTGGGACCTTTGGTTACGACACTGGATGTGGATTCAGCAGCAACCGGCGGCGATCCTTTTGCCATGGTGAAGGCCGGATTTGCGCAGGCAAAAACCGCTACTTACAACGCTGGTGCTTCCACAGGTGGCGCAGCAGGTGGCGCAACAGCGGTGACCAGTGCTTACCACGGCACCCTGGTTCCACCGTTCTGCTCAGTAGCGGCGCGCGGCTTCTTCTCACAGTTCCTGTAAATCACGAGTCACGCATATGAAACACCCTATCCGAACCCTCGTTATTGCCACTGCGTGCGCGATCACTGCCAGCACGCCGGCCTTTGCACAAACGGTCACCGTCAAGGTCGGCATGGCCAATATTGATCCGAACTCCAGTGCGTCGTCGATTTACGGACCGCTGACGCCAGTGGATGCGCTGAGCCTGTCGGTCAAACCGCAATCGACCACTTTCTTCAGCATCTCCAGAGAAATCTCCAGCGACTGGGATGTTGAACTCGCCCTTGGCGTGCCGCCCACGCACGACGCGACAGTGGTCGTGAAAAACGCCGCCTTGGTGCCACCCAGTGTGAGCGCTGCCAACGGCAAGGTTGCGGCTACGGTGCGGCAGGTGGCTCCCACCTTGTTTGCCAATTACTGGCTGGCAACCAAAGAAAGTACCGTGCGCCCCTTTGTCGGCATTGGCGTGAACTACACCACTTTTGACAACGCCAAGTCGACCAGTGTGAACGACATGATCAATGGCGGACCAACCACCATCAAGCAAACCGACTCAGTGGGACTTGCGATGCAGGTCGGCGCGTCGGTGAAGTTGGGCGGCCCCTGGACGGTGAACGGTGCGTGGTCAACCGCCCAGGTCAAGACCAAAATGACGACCAATACACTGGGCATTGAGCGCAGCGCAGACATTACATTTCAGCCTACGGTGCTGACTTTGTCCTTGGGCTATAGCTTCTAAAGCTTAGGCCCCGCAGCACTTTTTGAACTTTTTGCCGCTGCCGCAGGAGCACGGGTCATTGCGGCCCGGGCCCTCGGCCTTGCGTACCGTCTCCACCCGTGGGCCGATGCTGCGCCAAATATCAAACAGGTCATAAACGGCCCACACCGCGTCAGCAAAGGTATCGACCCGCGCTTGACTCATGCTGGGGGGTGCATCGTCGCTGAAGGGTGACACCTCTAGCGCTCCGGTGTCGTCTTCAGTGAGGGCCACGATGGATTGAAGGGCTGCGTCCAATGCATTAGCGGCCTTTTTGTCGCGTGGCGCGGCCCATTCTTCAGGCCAGTTTTCGACCGCAAACATAAAGCCCAAGGCCCATACCTGGCCGAACGAGGGAATGGCATCGTCGCCCAATTCAGCACGCTCGGCCTCGGGCAGCGAGGCAATGGCGCCACGCACGTCCATCACTTCGGGTTGGTAGGCGCTCTCTTCGTCCAATGACTGGGTGTCTTTGGCCAGGGCGGTGGCAATCTCCGTCCAGCGGGCGTTCCAAATCTCCATGAAGCGCGCGCGTTGGGCGTCGTCGGCGAAGCGGCCTTCAAACTCGACGGCAGCTTCGGGCGCTTCTCCCGCAGGCGCTACGCCTAGCAGGACTTCCAGGTATTCGTCAGCCGCAATGGCACGGCGGCAGCACACCAGCGCAGCCAGCACGCCTTCACAAAATTCCCACTGCGGCGTCTCGTCGTTGCGGGTGCGCAGGTCGTCCAGGATGGCGTCGATCTCGTCGAACATGTCAGGCGTGACGATGCCGCCCTGCGGTGCTGGGGATGTAGTCATGAAAATACCGGAAGTTAGTTGGATGTCTTGCGGGCCTGCCAAGCCCGCAGCTCGCCCACAAAACCTTTGCGAAACGCCACGACACAGACGACAAAAATGCCGCCGATGATGACGTTGATCCAGGAACCCACCTGGTCCGCCAAAAAGTTTTGCAAACCAATGATGGTGAACGCGCCCACCACCGGACCGGCAAAGGTGCCCATGCCGCCGAGCAGCGTCATCAGCACCACTTCACCCGAGAGCGACCAGTGTGCATCGGACAAAGTAGCAAAGCCCAGCACCAGGCATTTCATTGCGCCCCCCAAGCCGGCCAAGGCCGTGGACATGACAAAGGCCAGCAGCTTGTAGCGGTCCACGTCGTAGCCCAATGAAATGGCGCGCGGCTCGTTCTCGCGAATGGCTTTGAGCACCTGACCATAGGGCGAGTGCACGATGCGGATAATGGCCAAGAACACCGCCACAAACACCGCCAGCACCACGTAGTACAGCACCCGGTCATCGGCTAAAGACAGCACGCCAAACAGCATGCCCCGGGGCACGCCTTGTAGGCCGTCTTCACCACCGGTGAAAGGGGCCTGCAAAAACACGAAGTAAATCATCTGGGCCATGGCCAGCGTGACCATCGCAAAGTAAATGCCCTGGCGGCGAATGGCGATCAAGCCCACCACCAAGCCGCAGGCTGCTGCGACACCGGTACCCGCCAGCACGCCCAGCTCGGGCGACCAGCCCTGGCTGCGCACCAGCCAGCCCGTGGCGTAGGCCGCTGCGCCGAGATAGGCGGCGTGGCCAAACGACAGCAGGCCGGTATAGCCCAGCAACAAATTAAAAGCGCAGGCAAAGATGGCGTAGCACAAGGCCTTCATCATGAAGACGGGATACAGGCCGATGAAGGGCGCTGCGAGCAACACGGCCAAGCCGATCCATAGTGCGATATGGCTGCGTCGCGAAAGAGTGGTCGCCGCGTTCATTACTTTTCCTTGCCAAACAGGCCGGCCGGGCGAACCATCAACACCAAGGCCATGATCACAAACACCACGATGCTGGACGCCTCGGGATAAAACACCTTGGTCAAACCTTCGATCAAGCCCAGCGCCAGACCGGTCAGGATGGA
>CAIWRE010000312.1 GCA_903914985.1 uncultured beta proteobacterium
ACATTGCGCGCCGCCTGAGCGACGCCGATGTGCACGCTGTAACCAGTTGGCTGGCCAGCCAAACCGTGCCCCAGCCCTCCAAAGCAGCGGCTGTGCGACCGGCCCTGGCGGCAGTTAGCAAAGCCATCGTGTGCGGGAGCGCGCCATGACCGCAATCTCTGCCAATCCATGGACGTCCCGCGCCCTGCGCACCACAGTCCTGGTGCTGGCAGTAGCGCTGTTATGGGCATTTTGGGGAGCCGATGCCTGGCACGAGCGGGACGTCTCTGCCGTGCCCACCGGCGCGGCTGCCATCACGCCGCAGGCCCTGGTGCAGGAGGGCGCCTACCTGGCCCGCATTGGCAACTGTGCCGTCTGCCATACGACCCCGGGCGGCGAACCCTTTGCCGGTGGACGCGAGATTGACACCCCGTTTGGCGCGGTGCCTTCGAGCAACATCACCCCTGACCCGGAACACGGCATCGGGCAGTGGAGTGCCGATGACTTTTGGCGCGCAATGCACTTTGGCAAAAGCCGCGACGGTCACCGCCTGTCGCCGGCCTTTCCGTACACCAGCTACACCCATGTCAGCCGCGCGGATTCGGATGCGCTGTTGGCCTATTTGCAAAGCCTGCCGCCATCGCGCCGCGCCAACGAGCCCAGCAAGCTGACGTGGCCTTTCAACACCCAAGCGGCACTGGCGGTTTGGCGAGCCCTGTATTTCTGGCCGGCATCCAACGCCCCGAAAGAATCGAGTGCCTCAGTCCCGCCCGACACACAGCGCGGTGCCTATCTGGTGCAAGGCCTGGGCCACTGTGCTGAATGCCATGGCGCGCGCAGCCCGCTGGGTGGACTGCGCAGCGGCAAAGAATTTGCGGGCGCCGTGCTGCCCGGAACACCGTGGCACGCCCCCTCGCTGCGCAACACCGCAGAAGCCGGAGCCACTTCGGTGGAAGACTCGATGCGCCTCCTGCAGACCGGCACCACGGCACTGCAAAGCGCAAGTTCCCAAGGCGTGGCCCAGGGCCCGATGGCGGAAGTGGTCTTGCACGGCAGCCAGTACCTGCGCGAGAACGATGCCCGGTCCATCGCGCTCTACTTGCAAACCCTGGTGCCTGCAGCGCCTGCGCAAAGCCAAGCATCCGCAACCGACTTGGCCGCGGCCAAAGCCGACCCCCGTGCCGCCAAACTCTACGAAGGCCACTGCGCCGCCTGCCATGGCAAAGAAGGCCAAGGCCAGCCAGGCGCTTACCCTGCACTGGCGGGCAACCGCGCGGTGCTCATGGCGCGGCCCAACAATGCGGTGCTCAGCGTGCAGTTTGGTGGGTTTGCGCCGGCCACTGCGGGCAACCCACGGCCCTACGGCATGCCACCCTTTTTGCTGACCCTGAACGACGCTGATGTCGCTGCCGTACTGAGCCATGTGCGCAGCAGCTGGGGCAACCACGCCGCAGCGGTGACCGAGCTCGAAGTGCAGCAAATCCGCCGACTGCAGGCCGCACATTGATTCCCGAAGGCATCGAGGTCATCCACCAGGACGATGCGCTTCTGGTGCTCAACAAACCCTCGGGCCTGCTCTCGGTGCCGGGGCGCGGCGAGGACAAACAAGACTGCCTGATCGCCCGGGTGCAGGCCCAATTTCCCGACGCGCTGGTGGTGCACCGGTTGGACATGGCCACCTCGGGTTTGATCGTCATGGCGCGGGGCTTGGACGCACAGCGCGCCTTGAGCGCGGCTTTTGAGCGCCGCCAATTGCACAAGCGCTACCTGGCGGTGGTGGCGGGGCTGCTGCCGATTGGCGCGGATTGGCAAACCATTGACCTGCCCATCCTGGTGGACTGGCCGAACCGGCCGCTGCGCACCATCCACCCCGAGGGCCAGGCCAGCCAAACCCGCTGGCGCTGTGTGGCGCAAGACCTGGCTCGTGGCACCAGCCGTCTGGAGTTGGAGCCCCTCACAGGCCGCAGCCACCAGCTGCGCGTGCACTTGCAAGCGCTGGGCCACCCCATTCTGGGCGACGCCCTGTATGCACCGGAACCGGTTCAGGCCATGGCGCCGCGTTTGCTGCTGCACGCCTGCGCCCTGGGCTTGGCGCACCCCCAGAGTGGCGCAGCCCTGCACTGGGACTGCCCGCCCGCGTTTTAGCCCTTGTTTTGGCCTGGTTTGCAGCCCAAGGGGCCAAACGCCCCAAGCCCTAAAATGCGAGGGTGACCTCCATCCTCAACGCCGACCTGCACTGCCACTCTGTGGTGTCAGACGGAACCCTCACCCCCGAAGAACTTGCACAGCGCGCCAGCGCCAATGGCGTGGAGCTGTGGGCTTTGACCGACCACGACGAAATCGGCGGTCAGGCGCGCGCAGCAGCTGCGGCCAAGGCCTGCGGCATGCGCTACCTGACCGGCGTCGAAATTTCGGTGACTTTTTTGCACCAAACCGTGCACATCGTCGGCCTGGGC
>CAIWRE010000313.1 GCA_903914985.1 uncultured beta proteobacterium
AGCTCAGTTGGTTAGAGCGCAGCATTCATAATGCTGATGTCGGTGGTTCAAATCCACCTATCACCACCAAAATTGAATCAAAAAGCCGCTGGTCTGCAAAGGTCAGCGGCTTTTTTCTTGGGCGCATGCGCCGTGGGCAACAGCCCGGCAATCGTTGTCATGAATCCTTCAAATAGTTCTATTACATTAGAAGTATGGAAGAAAAAACAGTCATTCAAGCCATGGCCGCATTGGCGCAGCCCAGTCGCTTGCGAATTTTTCGTGCTTTGGTGGTCAAAGGCAGCGAGGGACTCACCCCCGCGATGCTGGCCCAGGCGATGGCGATGCCCGCCAACACCCTGTCGTTTCATCTCAAAGAACTCATGCATGCGGACCTGATCTCGCAAGAGCGCAGTGGCCGCAATCTGATTTACCGGGCGCAGTTTGACCGCATGAACGCGGTGCTGGCCTACCTGTCCCAAAACTGCTGCCAGGGCGAGGACTGCGAAGTCCTGCCCGCCGCCCTGTGTACCACCTGCTAAAGCATGAGGAGCTTGCGATGCCCGAAACCCAACCCTTGAACGTGCTCTTCCTGTGCACACACAACTCTGCGCGAAGCATCCTGGCAGAGGCCTTGCTCAACCACATGGGCCGGGGCAAGTTCAAAGCCTACTCGGCCGGCAGCAGCCCCCGCGAGAACCAAACGCCCAACCCCTTGGCGCTGGCTACTTTGGAACATGCAGGCGTCTCGACTGAAGGCCTGAGCAGCAAAAGCTGGGACCAGTTTGCTTTGCCTGACGCACCGCACATGGACCTGGTGATTACCGTCTGCGACAACGCCGCAGGCGAGGTCTGTCCCTACTGGCCTGGCCAACCCGCCACCGCGCACTGGGGCTATGCCGACCCGTCCGAGGCAGTGGGCAGCGACGAAGTGAAGCAGGAGGCTTTCCGGCAAACCCTGTACCAAATCAAACGGCGCCTGGAGTTGTTCACCAGCCTTCCCACGACCAGTCTGAGCAAGATGGCTTTGCAAACCAGCGCACGCGATTTGGCCAAACCATGAACCCGTGGCGCAAATACCTGGCGGAGCTGATCGGCACCGCGGCCTTGCTGTGTGCGGTGATCGGCTCGGGCATCATGGCCGAAAACCTTTCCAACGGGAACACGGCCGTAGCTTTGATCGCCAACACGCTGGCCACGGTGTTTGCACTCTATGTGCTGATCGAGGTGCTGGGCCCGGTGAGTGGTGCGCACTTCAATCCCGCAGTGTCATTGGTCATGGCATTCAGAGGTGAATTGCCACGCGCTCTGTTGCTTGGTTATATGGTCGTGCAGTTGGCAGGTGCCGCCATCGGCGCATGGCTGGCGCATGCCATGTTTGGTTTGGACGTGTTGCAGTGGTCCAGCAAAGTGCGCACCGGAACCGGCCAATGGCTGGCCGAGGCGGTGGCCACAGCGGGTCTGCTGTTGGTGATATTGCGCGCGCCGGATGGCAAAGCCTCTGTGCTGGTCGCGTGCTACATCGGCGCGGCCTACTGGTTCACGGCCAGCACCTCGTTTGCCAATCCGGCGGCGGTTTTTGGCCGGATGATGAGCAACAC
>CAIWRE010000314.1 GCA_903914985.1 uncultured beta proteobacterium
AGCCGAAGCGCCCTGGAATTCCGGCTCCAAGATGGACGGCGGCAACAAAGGCCACCGCCCCACCGTTAAAGGCGGCTACTTCCCCGTGCCACCGGTTGACAGCACGCAAGACATGCGCGCTGAAATGTCCCTGATTTTGGAATCCTTGGGCGTGCCCGTCGAAGTGTTCCACCACGAAGTGGCAGGCGCTGGTCAAAACGAAATCGGCACCAAATTCAGCACCTTGGTGCAACGCGCTGACTGGACCCAGATCCTGAAGTACGTGGTGCAAAACGTGGCCCACTCCTACGGAAAGACCGCCACATTCATGCCCAAGCCTGTCGTTGGCGACAACGGCTCCGGCATGCACGTGCACCAGTCCATCTGGAAAGACGGCAAAAACCTGTTTGCCGGCGACGGCTATGCAGGTCTGTCTGATTTCGCCCTGTACTACATCGGCGGCATCATCAAGCACGCACGCGCATTGAACGCGATCACCAACCCCGGCACCAACAGCTACAAGCGTTTGGTTCCTGGTTACGAAGCGCCCGTGAAATTGGCTTACTCGTCGCGCAATCGCTCGGCATCGATCCGCATTCCGTTTGTGGCCAACCCCAAAGGTCGCCGCATCGAAGCGCGTTTCCCCGATCCATTGATGAACCCCTACCTGGGCTTCTCGGCGCTGATGATGGCCGGCTTGGACGGTGTGGAAAACAAAATCCACCCCGGCGAAGCAGCCACCAAAGACCTGTACCACCTGCCGCCCGAAGAGGACGCATTGGTGCCAACCGTCTGCCACAGCCTGGACCAGGCGCTGGATTGCCTGAATGCAGACCGCGCCTTCCTGACCAAGGGTGGCGTGTTCACCGACAGCATGATCGACGCTTACATCGAACTCAAAATGGGTGAAGTGACACGCTTGCGCATGTCCACCCATCCTATCGAGTTTGATATGTACTACTCTCTGTAATCATTCTGCGAAATGTGCGCCGGTGAGACCTGAAGGCAGCATGCCTAAGGTAGCATCGGCTCATATTGAGCGTTAGTAAGAAGACGGCTCAGGCCGTCTTTTTACATTTCCGAGAGGCATCCCATGCTGCGACCGTTTTTCGTACTGTTGTCTCTGGCGCTGGTCTACAGCGGCGTCCTTGCGCAAGACAAAATCTATCGCTGTGGCAATGAGTACACCAACACCCCGCCACAGGGTGGCGCTGCCAAGTGCACCGTGATCGGACCTTCCAGTCTGACCGTGTTGCCTGCGGTCCGGGTGCCGCAACAATCCGCGGCGCAGGTGCCGCGCTCTGACGCGCAACGCAGCAAAGACGCCGATGTGCGCTTCATTCTGGAGACCGAGTTGCGCAAAGCCCAGGCGCGCCAGGCAGAACTGCTCAAGGAATACAACAACGGTGAGCCTGAAAAAATGGGTGCCGAGGCCCGGAATTATCAAAAATACGCAGACCGCGTGGCCGAAATGAAAGCCAGTATCCAACGCAATGACGCCGATATCGCGAGTATTCAGCGCGAAATTGCACGCCTTAGCGCGAGTGCGGGACGCTGATCATCTATGGACCCCGGCCTTCGGTTTCAACCCTTCGATCTGCTGGCTAGCTTCATCTCGGTCGTGCGCGCAGACACGGTGGTGGTGTTTTCGAACGCAGCCCTGGAAGACAGTTTGGGTATTTCCCTGCGGGCCATTGTCGGAGCCCCGATGTGCGATCTGTTTTCCGATCCCAGCGCCCTGCGCGAGGCCATCGCGGGCGCCAACCGCAATGCATTTGCCGCCATGCGCTACGACGCCTATTTGCGCCGTGTCGGCCTGGAGTCCTTGCCCGTGCATGTCATCGTCACCGATGCGGAGGACGGCTTGCACTACGTGGTGGAGCTCGTACCCCTGGAACAGCAAACCCGCCAGGAGCGCGAGGAGCGCTTGGCCGAGCGGGCACAGGCCAACAAAGAGCTGATCCGCAACCTGGCCCATGAGATCAAGAATCCCTTGGGAGGGATTCGCGGCGCGGCGCAGTTGCTGGAGATGGAGATGGACTCGAGCGAACTCATTGAGTACACCCAGGTCATCATCCGTGAGGCCGATCGCCTGCAAACTCTGGTGGACCGCTTGCTTGCGCCCCACCGCCGCCCGCACGTGGTGGGCGATGTCAACATCCACGAAGTGTGTGAAAGGGTCCGCTCACTCATACTGGCTGAGTTCCCCAAAGGCCTGCGCGTCGTACGCGATTACGACATTTCCATCCCTGAGTTTCGCGGCGACCGCGAGCAACTGATTCAAACCGTGTTGAATCTTGCGCACAACGCCTGCCAAGCCCTGTCGGAGCGGATTGCGCAGGGCGACGCCAGCCTCACCTTTAACACGCGGGTGGCGCGGCAAATCACCTTTGGCAAAACGCGTTACCGGTTGGCACTGGAATTGCATGTGATAGACAACGGGCCTGGCGTGCCAGACTCGATCAAAGAACGTATCTTCTATCCCCTGGTGTCAGGGCGTGAAGGGGGTTCCGGCCTGGGTCTCACGCTTGCACAAACCT